>CAZXCO010000321.1:0-3627 GCA_964639095.1 uncultured Solibacteraceae bacterium | reverse complement strand
TGCGTATCCGAGATTGCATCGTTCGGGCTGGCCGCCACCAGCAACTGATGCGCGCGGTCGAAGGCTGCGGTGTCTCCGGATGAATCCGGGCCGAAGCCGTGATGATAGAAGCTGAATCCCCGTTTCAGACCGCAGGCCATCCGCGGATACGACTGGCGCCACGTGCCCCACTTCGTCAGGGGACGAAGACGCGGCAGATTGTAGCGGACCGCCAGTTCCTCGAGCAGGAGATTGGAGAGCGGAGTTGACGACTCGCCGATCGCGAATCGCGGGTGCGCGCCTTTTTCGAGCAAAAGCACGGAACGGCCGGCGCGTCGCGCAATCATGGCGACGAGGGAGCCGGCAAATCCGGAACCGGCGATTGCGATGTCGTATGACGGGCTCAATGGCAGATCGCCGGGGGAAGAATGGTCTGACGCAGATTCATCGCCTGCAGGCGCTGCACCCGTTTGTCATGGCACAGCAGACAGGATCCGTCCGGATGCAAATCCCAGAGATCCACGAAGACCCGTCCGCGTCCGAGGCCGAGCCCGTAAGAAAAGGCGCTTTCGAGCGTCGCCATTTGCGGTGGAGAGAATTCGCCGTTTTTTGACAGCTCTTCCATGGCTCCGTTGCCGCCACGCGTCGGAATCAGCGTAACCGCCGTTGCGCCGCAATCGAACGCGAAGTCGACAGATCGCGCGGCCCAGTGAAGCGCCTCCTCTTCGGCCAGAAACGGAGGTTTCACGAGAACGAAAACACGCAGGGCGATCCCGTGCGCCCGCAGAAAGGCGGCGGCATCGGCGAACTGGCGCAGAGACATGCGCTTGTTCAGACGCGGCAGAATATCCGGATGCACTGTTTCGAGGCCCATCGCGACTTCGAGAGGCGCCGGCAGAAGGCCCTGGAATTGGACCGCGGGCTCGCCGATGAGCGCCGGATGACTTTCCACGATGACGCGCTCGAATGCCTTGATGCGGGCGGCGACGGCCGGGAAATCCTCCACCGGCACGGCCCGCGGATCAAAGAAGCTGCCGCTGTTATACAACTTGATCTGCCGCGCGCCGGGCAGGCGGGCCAGTGCGTAATCGATTTGCGCGGGAATCGCGCCCGGCGGGACGCTTTCACTCAACGTATTCTGCCAAAGGTCGCACATCAGGCAGCGCCAGGGGCATTCGCGGTTCGTCAGAAAGATCGTGGCGATGGAAGATATGCTGCCGTCTTCCGCGCATTCGTCTTCCACAAAGAATAGCCATGGCCGTTGCGGATCCGGATTCGCTCGGTTTGGACGCCGCGCCAGAATCCATTGATCCCGCTCCGCGGCGGATTCAGGGTAGACGGAAAGCACGGCGTCCTATTGTTGATAGAGCGACAGGAACTGCCTGCGGTATTCCGCCTCGCGAAATGGCAACCGTTTGTGAAGCGCCTCGACGGGCAATGCGCCGTGCTGGAAACGCCGCTTCGGGAAAACCGGCATTTTCATAGCGGTAAGCGCCTCCACGCCCCGCGAAACGATGTCGCCCTTCAGGGCATAAAGCTGCGGCACGTCATAGTTGGTCAGCGTGATGAACGGAATCGCTTCCGCCACCGCGATCACGGAAGGCTGCGTGTACGGGCTGAAGCCGCTGAAGCCGTGATGGTGGGCCGGCGCGTACGTGCGGGTGTACGACCGGCTCAATCCGCCGCTGTATGTGAGGGAGTGCTTGATCTTTCCGACGCCCCAGCCTTCCTGATACAGCATCCGGTTGTTGATGACGCTGCGAATGGTCAGTTCCGGATTCTCCTCGATCGGATAGTCCTTCAGGTTTTCGTCGCCGCCGTCACCGTCGATCAGGTGGCGCCACTCCGGGTAGCGCGCCCGAATGCCGCCGCAGAGGGCAAGCGCCATGCTGGCGGATTCAATGTCGAGCGGTTTGTAATCCTCCACCACCCGGATCGTTTCTTCCGCGTTGAGTGAAGAGCGGTCCGCCTGAATGGGCTCCAGAAACAGGCTGAGGTCGAGAGCGTTCAGGAAGACGCGCGCCTGCTCGGCGTCCGGCCCGTCCCCGAGATCGAGAACAAATGCTTTCAGACGCGCGGGGTTCATCCCGAGTTTGCGCATCAGGTGATACGTCACGAGAAATACGCTGCCGCTGTCGATGCCGCCCGAAAAGCAGACTCCGATGGGTTCGCGGTCCGGCAGGTGCGAGAGCCACTTTGCGATCTCGCCGGCGAGCGCGCCGATATAGGCCTCGCCGATCCGGTCGGGATCCGGCGGAAGTGCCGCCATTTCCGGCGAAAAGAAGCGAGTGTAGACCGGGTCGGGATCGGGACATCCGATCAACTCCAGTTGGGTGACATAGTGGGCCGGAACCATCCTGGTGTAACTGGGATGAAACTGCTCCGCCATGCCTTCGGCGGCAAGCCAGTCCCGAATGGCGTCGATCCGGTGGGCGACGATCAGTACCGGACCGGCCGCGCGCTTGGCCAGAAAGTAACGCAACGGGCGATCGAGCGAGCGCGCCAGCCGGACGGTCTTGCCGTGGCGGGCAACCAGAGCGAAAGAACCCTCGATCTCGCGAGTCGCTTCGGGATGCCGGAAGATCAGTTCCCGCGCATCCTCAACCGAAAGATTGTAGATCCGGTTCGCTTCCGGTTCCGTCAGATCGACCACTCTCTCGACGTACGCTTCCATCGCCTTTTCTCCCCTTTCCGGTATTACAAAAACCAGTTTCTTTCCCCGCCTGTTTGTTTCAGCGGAATCAATCATCCATTGTCGTCGAGATACCCGATTCCCGGCTATATTTTCCCCGAAATTCGCGCCATTGAAACGCCCGCATCCCGGATCGCACACTGTCATTCATCGAACGAAAGGGACCGGGGCGGGAAGGGCCGAACCTAATAGAAAAGTACTATTTACGGAAGAACGTCCCCCTTGACAAAATATGCCGAGATGGCTGGAACCGCACGCGACTTCCCGCCAGAACCCGATAATTCAAGACAATCCGCCGATGGATCGGCACGTGCGGTGAAAGATCGGTCTCGCCGGCTGTTCCGGTATTTCCTGATTGGCGCCACGGCGCTCGTTCCGGTTCTTGCTGCCTCCTGCGTACGCAATAAAGGCCTTCCTCAGCCCTCTACACCTCAGTACAACGATCTGGTCCGCGCATTCTATATCGGGCTCGCGGGGCTGCAGACGGGCGCGGACGATCCGGCGAAGCAGAATCTGACCCGGGCCACTCAGATTGCGCCCGGCGAACCGGCCAGTTGGGCCGATCTCGCGGTGCTGGCGCTGCGCCAGCAGGATTTCGACACCGCCTTCAAAAACGCCGATCAGGCCCGTGTGCTCCTGCCCGATAACAGCCGTATCGAAGAACTGCTGGGTCAGATCGAAAGCAGGCGCGGCAAGCCCGCGGAAGCCATCGCGCACCTGAAAAAAGCCGTCGCGTCCGATCCCGGGAACCTCAAGGCTCTCTATGCCCTCGCCGAAGAGACGGAGCGCCAGGGAGCGGGCAACAGCGATGCAGATGCCGGGAAGCTGTTTGCGCAGGTCCTGGCAAAGCGGCCCGCGAACGTTCCCGCCCAGATCGAGGTGGCCCGCCTCGCAGCGCGCACCGGCGACGCCAACACCTTGCGAAACACCCTCGGGCGGCTTGCGACCGAGTCGGC
>CAZXCO010000320.1:0-19615 GCA_964639095.1 uncultured Solibacteraceae bacterium | reverse complement strand
GGGATCCTTGATGAGGACCCGGTTGGCTTCATTGCGCCGGCCGATCCACAGCTCATCCGGCTGCTCGGCGTTCCAGCAGAGCGACGATCTGGAGCCGTAGATCTCCACAAAAAGCCGGTTCTTCCGGCCCGCGGAAACCTGACTGACCGTCAGGGCTCCGCGCGCCGTTTCCCCCAGCCGGAAGAGCATGGAGCCGAAGTCTTCGGTCGTAACCGGGGTTTCGACGGAATCGGACGGGCCGGCGGCATTCGCGGAGAAAGTCTCGACCGGCCCCGAGGGCCTGCGGCGCGTCCTGTGGAACGTCGCAAGGTCGGCGCACAATGCCGAGATCCGCAGTCCTGTTACGTGTTCCACCAGATCGCACCAGTGCGTCCCGATATCGGCGAAAGCGCGCGACGGACCGGCCTCCACGCGCCAGTTCCAGTCCGTATCGAAGAGCAGCCAGTCCTGCGAGTAAGTGCCCTGGACAATCCGGATCTCGCCCAGCTCGCCGGCTTCGCACATGCGGCGCATGTTCTGCACCTGGGGATAGCAGCGCAGGTTGTAGAGGGTGCAGTTGGCGAGATTTTTCGCCCGGGCCAGACGGACGAGCTCGCCGGCCTCCGCCACCGAGGTCGCAAGCGGCTTTTCGCAGAGCACGTGTTTACCCGCCTCGAGCGCCGCTCTCGCCATCGCAAAGTGCAGCGGATTGGGAGTGCAGATGTGCACGGCGCCGATGGCGGGGTCAGCCAGGAATTCCGTGTAATCGCCGGCGGCTCGTTCAATGGCGTGTTCGTCCGCGAAACGGCGGGCCTGCCCGGCTGTTCTGCCCGCCACGCCGGCGACCTCCACATTGCCGAGACGGCGCACGCCCTCGACGTGAATTCGGCCCATAAATCCCGTCCCGAAGATAGCCGTCCGGATCTTTTTCATCTCGTGTTTCGCCGGGCGGCGAAATGATTTTCGTAAAAAAAACGCTCGTTTCCGCGGAGAATGTTGCACCGATTGCGGTTTGTGCCGGCCGTCGAACGAAGGATTATTATAGTGAAGAACAGGGGTACTGAATTAATGGTTGTCAGGATCCGCTTCGGACGTGGACCGGTGGTTTCAAGCCGGCCGGGCAAGAACAGCCGGATCGCAACTCTTGCGGGAAGCGTTCTGACCCTCGTCTCTCTCAGCTGCGGATCGCTGGCTCTGTGGCGCCGTGGCATGGATCTGGGCTGGGCCGGCAACTTCGTATTCACCGACGGGCTGTTGTCTCACTGGCAGATCTGGGCCGGCGTGGCAATCGCCATTCAGTACGTGGCGTGGCGGCTCACGCGCTACGCAAGACAAGCGGCGCCGGCCGAAACGGCGGAACCCGCGCAACCGGAGCGCGCGGTTGTCAATCTGTAATCGTTTTCGCCCCGAGGGCAAAGCCGCCGGAAACCTCAGTCACCGCCTGTTATCCTACGCGTAGAATCGGTTCCACTCATGCGCTACGACACCCGGTACCGAACCAGCGCCGCCCTTTTCAACTGGTCGTTTCCGCCCGGAGTGAAATGGCTGGTCATCTCGAACGTCGCAGTCTACCTGGTTTATTTCTTCGGCGCCAGGCTGGTGGGCGACGGTCCTTTCATCCCGCTCAAACTGATTCCCGCCATGGTGCTGCGCGGCGCCGTCTGGCAGCTTTTCACTTACCTCTTTCTGCACAGCCTGAGCAGCTTTTCGCACATCCTCTTCAACATGCTGACGCTCTGGATGTTCGGAGCCCCAATCGAAGAGACCTGGGGAACCAGGCGGTTTCTGCAGTTCTACTTCGTCTGCGGCGTGGGAGCAGGCATATGCGTGGTGCTCGTGGATCTGCTCACCGGGAACGCCTATCAGGCGACCATCGGCGCGTCGGGAGCCATTTACGGGTTGCTGCTGGCTTTCGGGATGATGTTCCCCAACCAGACCGTTCTGATGAGCTTTCTGTTTCCGATCAAGGCCAAATACATGGTCATGATCTTTGGCGTGATCGCCTTCCTGAGCTCGTTCCAGGGCGGCAGCACGATCAGCAATCTGGCGCACCTCGGCGGCATGATCTTCGGGTTTATCTACATGAAGACGCAGTTCGGGATGCGCGCCGGTCTCAGCGTCCGCAGCGGGCGGGGTTTTGATTTCAATCTGGAGCGCCGGTGGAAAGAATACAAACTGCAGCGGGCGCGACGGAAGTTCAAAGTGTACCTGAAGAAACATGGATCCGACCGTGATCCATGGGCGAACTAAGCGGGGTCTTCCGCCATGCGGGAAACCGGCAACCGGCAGGTCCCGTCCTTTCGTATGATTGAGATTAGACGTGTGCGCTTATGAGAACCTGGATTATCGGTATAGCAGCGGCGTTGACCTTGCTGGCTGCAGTGTGGGCACAGGAAGGGCCGGGCGCGCAAAGCAGCGAGACGGTCGCCAGACCCCGCAAAAAGCCGCCGGCTGACAACACGGGCACAACGAACAACGACGGCGACCTCCCGAAGATTCCCTCGAAACTCAGTCCAAAAGCGACGAAGGACAACGAGGGCCAGTCGGATGCCACCTTTAAAGCGGAAACCAACGTCGTCACCGTGGACGCCCAGGTGATCGACAATCACGGCAACCCGATTCCGAATCTCCCTAAACAGTGTTTCCGCATTCTCGAAGACAACGTTCCCCAGACCATCTCGCAATTTTCGGTCGGGGAAGCGCCTATGACAGTCGCGATGGTGATCGAGTTCAGCGCCCGGTTCCAGGCGTTCTATACGAGCGGGTGGGCGGAAACGCTGACGGCTTCCTATGGTTTTGTGCAGAGCCTCAAGCCGGAGGACTATGTGGCGATCATCGCTTACGACCTCCATCCGACCATCCTCAGCGACTTCACCAATGACCGTTCGAAGACGATGGATGCCTTGTCGCGCCTGCGCATTCCCGGTTTCTCCGAGAGCAACATGTTCGACGCCCTGTCCGACACCGCCGACCGCATGTCGAAGATCGAAGGGCGCAAGGCGATTCTGCTCATCTCTTCCGGCATCGATACCTTCAGCAAGCTGACTTTCGATAAGGCGCGCAAGAGCCTGCAGGAATCGGGCGTTCCGATTTATTCCATCGAAATGCTGCAGGTGGAGCGCATGATGGCGGAGGGTGCGGGCGTGCTGGGGCCGATCCAGAATCTCGATTTCCTTCAGGGAGACAACGAACTGAAGACCTTCGCGAAGGATACGGGCGGCCAGGCGTATTTCCCCCGGTTCATCGGCGAGCTGCCAGGCGTGTTCGCCTCGATTTCACACTCGCTGCGGAATCAGTACTCGCTCGGCTATTCGCCCAACAACCAGGCCAAGGACGGCAAGTTCCGCAAGGTCACGGTGCAGCTCGTAAACCCGGCGACCAATCAGCCTTTGCGCATCGTCGACGAGAAGACGCACAAATCGATCAAGTACACGATTCTGGCCAAGGCCGGCTACGTGGCGCCGCGGCCGGTGGAGTAGGTGAGGGACCAGGGAAATACGAGCGTTCGCAAGTCAAGAACTCCATCCGCTGTTCTTTCATACGGATGCAAATTCGTTGACAGTCGCGTGAAAGCTCTGTTACGTTTGACTCCGTTCCCGCAATGAGAAAACACGATGTGCCTCCAGCCAGAGTTCTGCTTGTTGACGATAACGCCCGGGGGCTGGCAGCCCGCAGGATCATTCTTGCGGATCATGGCTATGGCATAGAGACGGCACTAAGTGGCGAGGAAGCTTGGGAAATCTTTCAAAATCATCCCTTCGACGTGGTGGTCACGGACCTGCGAATGGGAGGGATCGACGGGCTGGAACTGATCCGGCGGATTCGCGCAGCGGATTCGCCGGCCGCGATCATTCTCCTCTCGGGCTTCATCGACTGCCTGGGCCTGACTGCGGAATCCACGGGAGCCGACGAGATGATCAACAAGAGCAACACAGAAGTCCCGGAGCTGTTGCGGGCCATCCGCAAACTGTCGGCGCGTCCGCGCCGGCGAAAGCCGGGCTCGGCGTGCGACACCCGATCCTCCAGATCCGCGCGAAAGGCGGCGCAGGCCGGCTGACGGCTCCTGCGAGTTCAGAAGCGCACACCGGCGTCCCAGGCCGCGGCGCAGCCAGGCGCGCGTTTCTTTTGGGCGGAATCATCGTGCTCGCCCTGGGGGCCTGTCTGCTTCCCGCGGCTCCTCCTGCAAGACGCTCCCCGCGGGCCGTGGCGAAGAAAGCGGCCGCCCCCGTCAGGCTTTCCGATGAGGCCATCGCGAGGCGATGGATGCGATCGATGACGTCGCGCGAAAAGATCGCGCAACTGATCGTGATTGGCTTCAGCGGACATCCGATGAACACGCGCACCCGCGAGTACCGGAAGTTCGTGCATCTGGTCTCCGGGGAACACGTCGGCGGCATGATTCTGGTGAACGTATCCAACGGCCGCACCGTCGCCAAAGCCGATCCGCTGGAGGCGGCCGCCTTCATCAACCACATGCAGCGGCTGTCGAGGGTTCCCCTGCTGGTCTCCGCCGACTTCGAGCGCGGCGCGTCCATGCGCGTGGATGCGACGACGGTGTTTCCCCATGCGATGGCCTTCACCGCCTCGCGCGACCCCGCCGAAGCCCGCCTCGAAGGGGCAGTGACGGCGAAGGAAGCGCGCGCTCTCGGGGTTCAGTGGCTGTTTTTCCCCGATGCCGACGTTAACAACAATCCCGATAACCCGATCATCAACATCCGTTCTTACGGGGAGAACCCGGACGACGTCTCCGCTTTCGTCTCCGCTTTCATCCAGGGAGCCCACTCGGTTCCGGATGCGCCCGTTCTGACCACGGCCAAGCATTTCCCCGGACACGGCGATACCGGGACCGACACGCACCTGAATCTGGCGACCATCACGGTGGATAAGGAACGCCTCGAAAAACTCGAATGGGTTCCGTTCCGGGCAGCCATTGCGAGCGGCGCCGATTCTGTCATGACCGCCCACATTGCCGTGCCCGCACTCGACGACGCCGGCGTCCCCGCGACGCTTTCTCCGAAAATTCTGAATGGGATTCTGCGCGATGAGATGGGCTTCAAGGGAATCGTCGTGACCGATGCGCTCGATATGGGCGGAATCGCAAAAGCGTTCTCGCCAGGCGAAGCGGCGGTGCGAGCGATCCGGGCCGGCGCCGATGTGCTGCTGATGCCTCCCGATCCGGAGGCCGCCATCAACGCCGTGGCCGCGGCTGTTCGCCGGGGGGAGATTTCGCAGAGGCGCATTAATGAGAGTGTCATGCGGATTCTGACCGCGAAGGCAAGGCTGGGGCTGGCATCGAAAAAGCTGGTCAGTCTCGAAGCCGTGCATTCGATCGTCAACTCGCCGGAGAACAACGCGATCGCGCAGAGGATTTGCGATCGCTCGGTGACGCTCGTGAGGAATGAGAACAGCTTCCTGCCGCTGAAGCCCGATGCGAGCACTGCTTACTTCGTTCTGGCTGAAGGCAGCAGTTCCATTGAGGGTCAGGCCTTCGCGCTTGAAGTCCGGAAGCGCTCCGTCGGCGCCAAAGTGATCGTTCTCGATCCGTCGATGTCGGACGCGGACCTTGAGAACGCCGTGCAACACGCCGGAGAAGGTGTGATGCCGCCGGAGCGTTATGTCGTGATGGCGTTCGCGTCGGTGGCGGCCTATCGCGGCACCGTCGCGCTCGGCGGCGGTTTTCCAAAGCTGATTGAAGATCTGGTGGCGACGAAAAAGCCGGTCGCGCTGATCGCGATGGGGAATCCGTATCTTCTCCGCAGTTTCCCCGAGGTGGCCGCTTATATGACCACCTACAGCACCGTGCCGCCTTCGGAAATCTCCGCGGCAAAGGCTCTGTTCGGGGAGATCCCGATCGCCGGAAAACTCCCGGTCACGATTCCCGGTCTGGCCCAGTATGGGGATGGCATCGTTCTGGACGCTTCGCACCCTGTCGTGACGCAGCAGAATCCGGGGAGTCCCTCCGATGTACCTGCCGGAGTGTCCACCGGAACGTCAGCGGCCCCCGCCCTCGCCACTCCAAGATAAGATCCCCGGATACTAAACTGGGACCGATGCGCACATCACTCTTCGCCGCAACAGCCGGGCGGGAATCTTAGGGCTCCGGCGAATGCTCGACTTCCATGCTGTGAGACTCCGGATTCCGGAGAACGCCAACATCGTCCTCGGCCAGAGCCATTTCATCAAGACGGTCGAAGACCTCTACGAGGCGATGGTGAATTCGTCTCCCCAGATCCGGTTCGGAATCGCCTTTAACGAGGCGTCCGGCCCCTGCCTGACGCGCGCCGACGGCAACGACGCCGAACTGCGCGATGCGGCGGTCGAGGCGGCAAGTGCTGTGGGCGCTGGCCATTTCTTTGCGGTGATCATGCGGGATGCGTTTCCCATCAACACGCTGAAGGCGATTCAGTCCGCGCCGGAAGTCTGCGGCATCTACTGCGCCACAGCAAACCCCGTGGAAGTGATCGTGGCTCAGACTGAACAAGGCCGCGGCGTGCTGGGTGTCATCGACGGCTCGTCACCCAAAGGCGTGGAAACCGCGGAACAAGCCGCCGACCGGCATGGCTTTCTCCGGAAAATCGGCTACAAACGATAAACCCACCGATGGCCGGGCGGCGCGTCCCGACCGGGCTCGCGGCGGCGCCGTGCGCGCCGGCGAAATGTAACCGATTTGATTTAATAGGTAGAAATCGCCGGGGATAACAGGAAAAGGACAGAGAGGTCTCGATGAAGAAACAGTTTCTGGTGTTTGCCGTACTGATGGCCACGTGCGCGCTCGCACACGCTCAGGTTGCAGGCGCAATTTCCGGTAAAGTCGAAGATCCGAGCGGCGCCGGCGTGGACGCTGCGACGGTTACCGTGACGAGCGTCGAGACCGGCGCCACCCGCACCACCACAACAGATGCCAATGGCAACTTCCGCGTGCTTTCGCTGCCTGTGGGCGCGCAGGAGGTCAAGGCCGAAAAGAGCGGCTTTAAATCCGCGGTCCGCACCGGAATCGACCTGCAGGTCGCACAGGAGGCCGTAGTCAACCTGCGCCTTGAAGTCGGCGATCTTACCCAGCAGGTGACCGTGGCCGAGGAAACGCCGGTCGTCAATACGACCACCGCTTCGGTTGCAGGCGTCGTCGGCGAGCGCGAGGTCAAGGATCTGCCCCTGAACGGACGCAGCTTCGACAGCCTGATTACGCTGAATCCGGGCGCACTGAACTACGGGCTGAAGAGTCCCAACACCAGCACGAGCAACGGCAATACGTTCTCGGTCGCGGGGCGGCGCCCCATGGATAACCTCTTCCTGCTGAACGGCGTGGAATATACCGGCACCAGTCAGCTCGCGATCACCCCGGGCGGCGTCAGCGGGAATCTGCTGGGAATCGATGCGGTGCGCGAATTCAACGTGCTGACGGACACCTACTCCGCCGAGTACGGAAAGCGCTCCGGCGCGCAGGTCAGCGTGGTGACGCAGTCGGGAACCAATTCGCTGCACGGCTCACTTTTCGAATTTCTGCGCAACAGCGCGCTCGACGCCCGGAACTTTTTCGATCAGGATGAAGTTCCGGAATTCCGCCGGAACCAGTTCGGCGGCTCGCTGGGCGGTCCGCTCAAGAAAGACCGCTGGTTCCTCTTCGGCAACTATGAGGGGTTCCGGCAGGTCCTGGGGGTCAGCAATGTGGCCGTGGTGCCGGATGATCAGACCCGCGCCACCACGCCCGCCAACCCGGGCATGGCGAAGTATTTCGCCATGTGGCCGGTCGCGAACGGTCCGGAACTGGGCGGCGGCGTGGCGCTCTCTTTCAGCAATCCGAGAGAAACCATAAGGGAGGATTTCGGAACCGTGAGGTCCGACTACACCATCGGCCCGCGCGACAACCTGGCGGTTTCTTACACGATCGACGATGGCGACAGTCTGATCCCTCTGGCGGACCCGCTTTTCGGAAGCAATGCGGTGCTGCGCAACCAGGTCGCCAGTCTGCAGGAGACCCATGTTTTCACCTCGAACGTCCTCAATACGTTTACGGCGGGATTTTCGCGAGCGGCCTATAATCTCAATTCGGCCGCGCTGACCACTTTCAGCCCGGATCTTTCCTTCGTCTCCGGCGCGGGGCCGGGCGGAATTGTTATCGGAGGCGGCATTTCGACTACTGGCGCGGGCACGATTACGTCCGCAGGACCCAATAATGCCTCGAACGTGTGGAACCGCAGGAACCTGTTCACCTACTCCGATACGGTGCAGGTTGTGAAAGGGCGTCATCAGATCAGCGCCGGCGTCTGGTTCCAGGGCGTGCAGGACAACCAGAACGGGGCTTCGCGCACGCTCGGCCAGGCGTCATTCTCGAGCCTGCAGACTTTCCTGCAGGGAACGGTGACCAGCTTTCAGGTTGTGCCCTCGCCGCATGAACTGGGCTGGCGGAGTTTTTTCGGCGCCTGGTATCTCGAAGACACCATCCGGCTGCGTCCGAACCTCACGCTGACGGCGGGCATCCGGCACGAATTCACGACCGGATGGAACGAGGAGTCGGGCCGCGCGGCCAACTACATTACCGATGCAAACGGCGTGCTCGAAACGGCGCCACGGGTTTCTAGTTCCGCCTTCACGGAGAACAACGCCACGAAGCTCTTTTCGCCCAGAATCGGCCTGGCATGGGATCCCTTCGGCAATGGCAAGACGGCCATTCGGGCCGGCTTCGGCACTTACTATTCCCTCATCGACGACCTCAGCTTCCTGCTGAATGCCCTGCCCCCGGCCAACGGCGCCGCTTCGTTCTCCGGAGCGCTGCTGCCTCTGCTTCCGATTGTCCCCGGCGTGGAGCCGCCGCCGTCGTGCGGCCCCGGGATTCCGCAGCCCTGCACGACCTTTGCGCCGCAGGGAGTGCAGGCTAATGCCAAGACGCCCACCGTTGAGGAATGGAACTTCCGGATCGAGCAGCAACTGGATCAGAACACGGTTCTGCGGATCGGGTATGTGGGGTCGCATGGCTATCACGGGCTGATCAGCCTCGACCCGAACACGGTCCCGGCCGCGATCTGCCAGAGCGCAACCTGCACGTCGGGCGGAATCGGCGCCGCCCGCGGCACGGTGACGCAGGGACAGCAGTATATTCCGGTTGCGGCATCGCGGCCCAATCCTTTCCTGGGAGCCGGTTTCTTCTGGTATACGGAAGGCAACACCAGCTACAACGCCGCCCAGATCGACATCACCCGGAGATTCAGCAAGGGGCTGCAGCTCCGCGGAAACTTCACCTGGGCGAAGAATCTCGACATGAATTCCGCCCTTACCGGCGCGCAGGGAAACAACCAGCCGCAGATGACTATGGACCGCAACGATCCGCGGCGTGACTGGGGCGTATCGGCCCTGAACGTCAAGGCGCAGTCGAGCATCTCGGCCAGCTACGAATTGCCTTTCGGAAAGGGGAAGCCGTTTTTCAACGGAGCGCGCGGCCTCGCCGGGCAGTTGATCGGCGGCTGGCAATTGAACGGGATCGCCACCATGCTGAGCGGCTTCCCGCTCACGCCACAGGTGGGATCGAACCGTTCGGGAGACGGCGACACCAGGAACCCGGACCGGCCCGTGATGAATCCGTCGTTCAGCGGTTCGATCGTCAAAGGGGATCCGACCCAGTGGTTCGATCCGCGTGCGTTCCTCCTGCCGACACCCGGCACGTGGGGCAACGTTGGCCGCGGCACGCTCACGGGGCCGGGCCTCGGAGAAGTCGACCTCTCGCTCTTCAAGAGAATCGCCCTTTCGGAGAAGATGAATCTGCAGTTCCGTGCCGAGTGCTTCAACGTGGAGAACCGTGCCAACTTCGGGACGCCGAACGCGATCGTCTTTTCGAACGGCTCGTTCAGTCCGTCGGCCGGGCTGATTACGAGCACGGTAACATCATCGAGGCAGATCCAGTTCGGCCTGAAGCTGATGTTTTAATCTTGGAACGGATGGGGAAAACTGCCGGCGCTCATCGTCGATAATTACGATTCGTTCACGTTCAACCTGGTCCACGCAGTCGCGGAGATAACGGGCGAGCCGCCAATCGTCGTACGCAACGACGAGATGACGTGGGCGGAAGTCGAGCGCCTCCGCTTCGATCGCGTCATTATTTCACCCGGGCCCGGCCGTCCGGATCGCGAGCGCGACTTCGGCGTGTCCCGCGATGTGATTCTGCACGCCGAGGTTCCGGTCCTCGGCGTCTGTCTGGGCCATCAGGGAATCGCTTCTGTGTTCGGCGGCGCAGTGGTGCAGGTCGCCCCGGTTCACGGCCGCGCCAGCCAGATTATCCACTCCGGCGACGATCTGTTCCGGGGCATTCCGCCGCGCTTTTCCGCCATCCGGTATCATTCGCTGGCCGTGGCGGAGCCGCTGCCCCCGGAACTGCGGAAGATCTCCTGGTCGGAAGACGGCACGGTGATGGCGCTGCGGCACGCCACGCGTCCGCTTTGGGGTGTGCAGTTTCATCCCGAATCCATATGCAGCGAATACGGCATCGAGCTCCTGCGGAATTTTCTCGCTGTGGAAGACGCCCGCGAAGCGAATCGCCTCCCCTCCAAAACCGCGACACAGCATTCGTCAGGCGGAGCAACGGCTCGGTCCCCCGTTTACCGCACCCTCGCCCTGCCCCACCCCGCGGCGGTGCTCTTCCGGGCGCTGTTTGCGCGCGAAAAATACGCCTTCTGGCTGGATAGTTCGCTCGTCACCGAACGCAACCGGTTCTCCTGGATGGGAGCATCGCAGGAGGTACGGAAGAACGCGTTCGATTGCATCGACCGGCTGCTCTCCGAATCAGGCGATGCGCCGATCGATGCCACTGGCCTGCCGTTCCCGTTCCCCGGCGGCTATGTCGGCTATTTCGGCTACGAATGCGGTCTGCGCCACAAGCATCGTTCCGCAATGCCGGACTCGTTGTTGTTGCGGGTCGAGCGATTTCTCGCGATCGACCATTTGAAAGACCTGCTTTATATCGTCGGCCCGGAAGAGTGGGCGGATGAAATCGAAAATCGCATCGCCGCCATTCCCGCCATCGAGGCCGCACCGCCGCGCTGGAATCGCGGCCGGCCGGCCGCATGCTTCCGCCTCCCGCACGAGGACTATCTGGAGCGCGTCCGCCAGTGCGTCGCGCTGATTGAAGCGGGCGAGAGCTATGAGCTTTGTCTTACGAATCAGCTCTGCCTGCGCACGGACATTCCGGCGCTCGACTATTACGAGACGCTGCGCCAAATCAATCCCGCGCCTTATTCGGCATACCTGCAGTTCGACGGCATTCAGGTGGCGTCGACATCGCCCGAATGTTTCCTCCGGATCGATCGCGGGCGTAAGGCGGAATCGCGCCCGATCAAGGGCACCGTGCGCCGCGGGCGCGATGCGGCTGAAGACGAGCGGCTCCGCAATCTGCTGGCGAACGACGAACGTTATCGCGCGGAAAACCTGATGATCGTCGATCTGGTGCGGCACGATCTCTCCCGTGTGTGCGAAGTGGGAAGCGTGCGCGTCCCGCGGCTCATGGAAGTCGAGACCTATGAAACCGTGCATCAGCTTGTGAGCACGATCGAGGGCCGGCTGAGACCGGACGCGACAACGGGCGATTGCCTGCGGGCGCTTTTCCCGGGGGGCTCGATGACGGGAGCGCCGAAGCTGCGCAGCATCGAACTGCTCGACGAACTGGAACCGGGCGCGCGCGGAATCTATTCGGGCTGCATCGGTTTTCTGGGGTTCAACGGAACGGCGGACCTCAGCATCGTGATCCGGACGGCCGTGTTTCAGGAAGGCCGCGTCAGCCTCGGGGTGGGCGGGGCGATTGTCGCCCAGTCGGACCCGCAGGCCGAGTGGGACGAAATGGAACTGAAGGCGCAGGCGCTGCTGCGAGCCTTCGAACTGGCGTAAGACGCTCCGCGTCAGCGCTGGCTTAGCCCGCCATCCACCGCCACAAGCTGCCCCGTAATGAATTTCGTGCACCGCAGAAATGCAAGCACGGCCTCGGCGACTTCCTCGCCCGTCCCGGCACGTTGCGCCGGCGTGTTCGCAATGAAGCGCTCGATCCTCTCGTCGGTACGGTCGAAGGGAATGACGCCTGGCGCCACGCTGTTCACGGCAATCTTCGGAGCCCATGCCCGGGAGAGGGCGCGCGTCAGCATCACGACTCCGGCCTTCGACGCGCAATAGTGCGCGTGGTGGGGCCAGGGCCGCAGCGCGCCGAGTGAGCTGATATTGACGATATGGCCTCCTTCGCCGGCCAGCATGATCTTTGCCGCCGCCTGGCAGCAGAAAAATACCGACTTCAGGTTCACCGAGTGGATGTAATCCCAGTCGGCCTCTTCGATCGCGAGCGGGTCGAACCGGGTGAATCGCGCCGCGTTGTTCACCAGTCCGTTAATGCGGCCGAAACGCGCGGCGACCTCGTCGAAAAGGCGCCGGATTTCCGCGACGCTCTCGAGATTCGCCCGAAACAGCGGCGCATCGTTGCACTCCCGCGCCGTGTCGCGCGCCGCCTGCTCCGACTCGTTATAGTGGATGGCCACCCGCGCGCCACTGGCGGCCAGTTGCAGAGCGATCGAGCGCCCAATACGCTTCGCGGCGCCCGTAACCACAATCACCTTGCCCTGAAGGCTTTCACTCACGACGCGGCTTCCTCGCGCACTGTCACGTGCCGAATGAAATCCAGGTCGAGGTCGTATCCGAAGCCGGGGGCGTCGCGCAGAACGATCGTTCCCCTCGCCGTCACTTCCACGGCCGGCGAAATGATATCGCGCTTCCAGTAGCGGCTGCTGGCGGAGACGTCTCCGGGCAGCGTAAAGTCCGGCAGCGTCGCGTGCGCGATATTGTGCGCACGTCCGATGCCCGATTCGAGCATTCCGCCGCACCAGACCGGTATTCCCGCCGCTTCGCAGACGTCGTGAAGACGCTTCGATTCCGCAAAGCCGCCCGTGCGCCCGAGTTTGATGTTGATGATGCCGCAGGCCTTCTGCGCGATCGCCTGTTCGGCATGGTGAGCAGAGCGGATGCACTCGTCGAGGCAGATCGGCGTTTGCAATTGCGGCTGCAACCGGGCGTGGTCGATGATGTCGTCGTGCGCGAGCGGCTGCTCGATCATCATGAGGTGGAAGTCGTCGAGCTGTTTCAGCAGCGCCGCGTCCCGCAGCGTATAGGCGGAATTGGCGTCGGCCATCAGACGAATGGAGGGGAACCGCTCGCGCACGCGCCGGACCACGTCGACGTCCCAGCCCGGCTTGATCTTGATCTTGATTCGCTGGTAGCCATCCGCCAGCTCACGCTCGATCTTCCCGATCAACTGCTCCACCGAATCCTGGATGCCGATCGAAACCCCGCACGGAATCTCCCGCCGCGCCCCGCCGCCGATCTCTTTCCAGAGAGGGTTGCCGTTGCGCCGCGCCTGCAGATCCCAGACGGCCGCCTCCACGCCGCCTCGGGCCATATTGTGGCCGCGGATGTGGCGGGTGAGCGCGTCCACTTCGGCGGCGCTGCCGATCTCGCGGCCCAGCAGGCGCGGCGCCACATAATCGCGCGCGATCAGCCAGGCCGACGCCGTCCACTCCTCGTTATAGAACGGATGTTCGCCCGCGGTGATCTCGCCCCACCCGGAAAGCCCGTCCGAGATCGCTTCCACAATCACGATTTCGCGCTCGTAAGTGCGGCTGAAACTGGTTTCAAAAAAGTGCACCAGCGGCAGACGAATCTGCCGGAGCACGATTCGCTCGATCTTCATGGCAGTTCTCCAAGCAGGTACGATCCGCCCTTGACGCCAACCGCCGCCAGGCCCCGCGCGAAGCACTGCTCGAACCGCTCCGCGATGCGGGACTGCGCGGCGCGCGCGGCCTCCAGCTCCGCCGGCACCTCGATGCGGTCCATGACTTCGACTTTCACGCGCGGTTTCGCGATCCACCACTCCGCTACGCACCGGTCCGTCGGTACCCTCCCGTGCAGCAGGCTTGATGAAATTCCGTACTGGTTGCGGACGTAGCGGCGAACGATGGCGCCAAGCCGCTCGATATTGAAGTACGCGTTCTTGAGATCGAGAGGATCGAACGTCCACTCGATCAGATCGATGCGGCGCGCGAGCGCATCTTCCTTTTGCCGCAGCTTGAGCTGGCGTCCCACTCCCGCGTTGCGGTACTCGGGCAGCACGCCCAGCATATGGCTGTGGAGGTACGGCTTGTTGCCGGCCTTGAGTCCGGGAATCGCAAGACAGAAGGCGATCATGCGGCTCTCGTCGAAGGCGCCGAGCAACTGGCCGCCGATCCGCGTGGCGACAACGAACATCCGGAAGGGCAGCAGGTCGGCGTCGTCGAATCCCCATATCGTTTTCTGCAGGGCGACGGCTTCCCGGAGCTCGGGCTCGGCGGAAAGCTCCCGGATGGAAATCATCTCTTGGCTTCCTGCCAGAGCGCCTCCAGTTCTTCGATGGGCGTCCCTTTGACGGTCTTTCCCTGCTCCGCGAGGCGGCGCTCCACATGGGCGAAACGCCGGCGGAACTTCGCGTTGGTGCGGCGGAGAGCCTGCTCGGGATCCACCTTCACAAACCGCGCCAGATTCACCAGCACGAACAACAGATCGCCCAGCTCGTCTTCGATCTGATCCTGCGAGCCCCGCTCGCGGGCCGCCGCGAACTCGCCGCGCTCTTCGTCGAGCTTCGCGAGCACCTCGTCCGCGCTGGTCCAGTCGAAGCCGGCGCGGGCCGCCCGCGACGTGATCTGCTGCGCTTCAACGAGTGCGGGCAGCGCGCGCGGAACGCTCGACAACAGGTCCTGCGGTTTATCGCCCTTTTGCCGGCGCTCCTCGGCTTTGATTTCGTCCCAGCGCTTCAGGACCTCGCCGCCGGTCCGCGCCGTCTCGTCGGCGAAAACGTGCGGATGCCGCCGCACCAGCTTCTCGTTGATCGCATCGAGAGAATCGCCGATATCGAACAGCTTCTCTTCGGACGCCATCTGCGCGAAAAAGACGGCCTGCAGCATCAGATCGCCCAGTTCGCCGCAAAGCTCCCGCCAGTCGCGCCGGTCGATGGCGTCGAGCACTTCGTAGGTTTCTTCAAGAGTGTAGGGTTTGATGGAGTCGAAGGTCTGTTCGCGGTCCCAGGGGCAACCCCCGGGCGCTCGCAGCCGCGACATGATCTCCACCAGCCGCTGGAACTTCCGGCCGGCGCCGTCTGCGTTGTTTTCCTGCATTCGTAATAGGGCGGAGCAAGTTCACTTTAGCATTGACGGTTCTTTCGAAGCTCCTGTCCCGCGCCGCTCCTGTCGTAGACTGAAGGGCATGAGCGAAGAGATCGAAAGCGCCTCGCGGGACCCGCAGGCCCGTGAGCGGGATTCCCGGCCGGCGCTGCCCGCTCCGGATTTCGATTTTCTGATCTATTCGTTGCGTCTGCAGGCCGAATTGAGTCTCGGCTTTCTTCCCTTCGGCGCGTCTGAGGAAGAAAAGCCCGAGCCGGATTTCGACCTCGCCCGGCACAACATCGATCTTCTCGCCATGCTGCAGCAGAAGACAAAGGGCAATCTCTCGATGGAGGAGCAGCGGGCGCTCGACAACTCCATCACCGAGCTGCGCTTCCGCTTCGTGGAGGCGCAACAGCAGGAATCCAAGCTCCGCCACTGATGGAAATGAAGATCACGGTACTGGGTTCGGGGACGAGCTCCGGCGTCCCGACGATCGGCTGTTCGTGCGCTGTCTGCCGGTCCAGGGATCCCCGCGATAACCGGCTTCGTCCCTCGATCCTGATCGAGCTTCCGGACGGCAACATCGTGATCGACACCACCCCGGATTTCCGGGCTCAGGTGCTGCGCGCAGGGGTCCAGCGGCTCGATGCGATCGTCTATACACACGGGCATGCCGATCACATTCTCGGGCTCGACGACGTGCGCCCCTTTAATTACCATCAGGGCGCGCGAATTCCGATCTTCGCATCGCGTCCGACCTTCGCCATCATCGAGCGTGTCTTCGCTTACGTATTCGACAACCGCGCCCGCAGCACGTACGTGCCACAGCTTGAAGTCAACCTGATCGAAGACTCGCCGTTCGAGGTGCTTGGCCTGCGTTTCGACCCGATTCCGGTCACCCATGGAAAGGATTCCATCTTCGGATTCCGCTTCGCGAATGTGGCTTATCTGACGGATCACAGCGAGATCCCGGAATCATCCCTCGACCGCCTGCGCGGGCTCGACGTACTATTTCTCGATGCCCTGCGAAACCGGCCGCACCCCACCCACTCCACCGTTCAGACTTCCATCGAGACGGCGCAGCGGCTGCAGCCCCGGCGGACGTATTTCACGCATATGTCCCATGAACTGGGCCACGCGGCCACGGAGGCTCTGCTGCCGCCCGGCGTTTTTCTCGCCTATGACGGCCTGGAAATCAACGTGTTATCCGATGGGGCGCCATCGGCGACTGTGTCCGGCGAATGAGGATCTTCCGCTCGCAGGATGACGTGCCCGCGGACTTCGGGCCGTCCGTGATCACGATCGGCACCTTCGACGGCCTGCATGTGGGGCACCGCCAGATCATGCGGCGGGTGGCCGCTCTCGCGCGACAGCACGGTTGCACACCGGCCGTGCTGACATTCGATCCGCATCCGGCCCGGGTGCTGGCGCCGGAGCGCGCGCCGCGCCTGCTCATGACCATCGGGCAGCGGCTCCGCGCCATGGAAGCGGAGGGCATCGAAGCGGTTCTGCTCATTCCCTTCTCCGTGGAATTCGCCCGGCTGACGCCGGAAGAGTTCGTGGAACGCGTGCTGGCAGGCGCTTTGAAGGCCCAGGCCGTTCTGGTCGGCGAGGACTTCCGCTTCGGCTACCGGCAGGCAGGCAACATCGATACCCTGCGGGACCTGGGCCGGCGTTTCGGATTCGAGCTCGAATCCGTCAGGGGCATCGAGCGGCGCGGCCGGCGCGTCAGCAGCACGGCCATCCGGACGCTGGTGGTCGAGGGCGCGGTGTCGCGCGCCTGCAGAATGCTCGGCGCTCCCTTCGCCCTCGAAGGGGCGGTGGTGCGCGGCGAGGGAATCGGGTCGAAACAGACCGTGCCCACCCTGAACCTCATGCCGTGGAACGAATTGCTTCCGAGAACAGGGGTTTACGTGACGCGGACACGCGATCTGGAAGCGGGGCAGTCGTGGGACTCCATTACCAACGTCGGCTTCCGCCCGACCTTCGGAGGCAACCATCTGACCGTGGAGACATTCCTGCTCAGCGCCCCCCCGGATCAGACGCCGGCCCACATCGAGGTCCGTTTTCTCCGGTTCGTGAGAGAGGAGCGGAAGTTCGAATCCGCGGAAGCGTTAAAGGTTCAGATTGTGAAGGATATCGCGGTTGCGAACCGCCTGCACCGGCGTCTCCAGGGCCGTCACGTGGGATAATTTGAAATTAAACCTGAGGAGATCTCCCTTGAATCTTTCGCCCGGCAAAGTGCGTCATATGAATGCCCTTTCGAACAAGGACGGCGTCATTGCAGCCGCCGCCATGGATCAGCGCGGCAGCCTCGCAAAAGCGCTCGCCACCGCGAAGGGGGTACCGCAAAAGGAAATCACAGACGAAATGATGCAGGAGTTCAAGACTGCGGTTTCGCGCATTCTGACTCCGCACGCCAGCGCGATTCTCCTCGATCCGGAATGGGGGCTGCCCGCCGCGAAGGCTCGCGCGAAGAACGCCGGCCTGCTGCTCGCCTACGAGCACAGCGGATATGACAATACGCGGCCCGGCCGCCTGCCCGATCTGCTTCCGCACGTTTCCGTGAAGCGAATCAAGGAGGAGATGGGCGCCGATGCGGTCAAGATCCTGATTTACTACACGCCCTTCGACGACCCGAAGGTGAACGATATCAAACACGCCTTTATCGAACGCGTGGGCGCGGAATGCGAAGCGTACGAGATCCCGTTCTTTCTCGAGTTTGTGGGCTACGATCCGCAGGGCGGCGACGAGAAGGGTCTGGAGTACGCCCGGAAGAAGCCGGAGATCGTGACAAAGAGCATGGAGGAGTTCTCGAAGCCGCAATACAAGGTGGACGTGCTCAAGGTGGAAATTCCCGTCAACGCCAATTATGTCGAGGGCAGCAGCGTGTTCAAGGGACAGGCGGCTTATTCCCGCGCCGAAGCTCTCGATCATTTCCGCCGTGCGGCTTCGGTGGCGAAGAAGCCGTTCATCTATTTAAGCGCCGGTGTCAGCAACCCGCAATTCATCGAATCGCTCGCTATGGCGGCTGAGAGCGGGACCGACTATTCGGGTGTGCTCTGCGGCCGCGCCACGTGGAAGGACGGCATGCCGATTTATGCAACAAAGGGACTGAAAGCCCTTGAGGACTTTCTTTCCACCGAAGGTGTCCGGAACATCGAGGCTGTCAATCAGGCGATCACTTCCGCGAAATCGTGGAAGCTGAAAGCGGCCTGAGTCCGGCAACCCGGCCGTAAGGTCGATATTTTGACTCAACCGTAAGGTTGATATGGTGAAAAGATAAAGCCGCGACGAATATGCCCAAGACAATATCCCAAACCAAAACACGCAATGCCGCGCTCCCGCTGAGCAGCAACGAGCACCTCCAGAAGTGGGTGGAGAAGATGGCGGAACTCACGGAGCCGGCCGCAATCCACTGGGTCGATGGTTCAGAGGAGGAGCGCGATTTCCTCTACGATCAGATGGTCGCCAGCGGGACCCTCGTCAGACTGAATCAGGACCTGTGGCCCGGTTGTTACTACGCCCGCTCGGACGCCAGCGACGTCGCGCGCGTGGAAGACCGCACCTTCATCTGCTCCCTCTCGAAAGATGCGGCTGGACCCACCAACAACTGGGAGAACCCCTTCGACATGCGGCGCAAACTGAAGGGACTCTTCAGCGGAGCCATGCGCGGACGCACGATGTATGTGCTGCCTTTCAGCATGGGCCCGGTCGGCTCGCCCATGTCGCAGATCGGCGTCCAGTTGACGGATTCGCCATACGTCGTGGTGAGCATGCGGATCATGGCCCGGATCGGCCTGCCGGTGTTCCGTGAAATCGACAAAGACTTCAAGCGCGTGGTGCCGTGCATGCACTCGGTGGGCGCGCCGCTCTCGCCGGGGCAGGCCGATGTGCCATGGCCCTGCAATCGCGAAAAGTATATCGTGCACTTCCCCGAAACGCGCGAGATCTGGTCATACGGCTCCGGGTACGGCGGCAACGCGCTGCTGGGCAAGAAGTGCTTCGCTCTGCGAATCGCGAGCAACATTGCGCGCGACGAAGGCTGGATGGCGGAGCATATGCTCATCCTCGGCGTGGAAAATCCCCAGGGCGAAAAAACCTACGTCGCCGCCGCCTTCCCGAGTGCCTGCGGCAAGACGAACTTCTCCATGCTGGTGCCGCCCGAGGGATTTGAAGGCTGGAAGGTCTGGACGGTCGGCGACGACATCGCCTGGATCCGGCCGGACGCGAAGGGCCGCCTGCACGCGATCAATCCGGAGGCGGGATTTTTCGGCGTCGCGCCGGGCACGTCGGTAAAGACGAATCCGAACGCCATGGCGGCGCTCGCGACGAACTCCATTTTCACGAATGTGGCCCTGACGCCCGAAGGGGGCGTGTGGTGGGAGGGCATGACTGATGAGCCGCCCGCCGAATGCCTCGACTGGCAGGGCAATCTCTGGACCCCGGAGATCGCGGCCAAAACCGGAGCCAAAGCCGCGCAC
>CAZXCO010000319.1:0-8018 GCA_964639095.1 uncultured Solibacteraceae bacterium | reverse complement strand
GACGACTGGGTGGTCGCACGGACGAGCGATGCCCGGCCCTACGCCGCCACGCTGGCGCGGCTGTTCGAGCTGCGGTGGACGCGGCGGAGCGAGGTTCTGGCCTCGGGGCTGTTCGGCCGCGGCACTCGCGTGGGCAACCGCATTGAACGGTTGCTGCGCCGCGGCCGTACGTTTTCCCCGCGAATATCAGGCGGCAGCCTCACCGCGACCACTTTCATACTCGGCGCGCTGGCGCTCGCGGGGGCCTCCACTCCGGACTGGATCGCCTTCGCGCAGGAGCCTGAAGCGGCGCCGCCGGTGTTCGAAGCGGCTTCCATCAAACCGAGCAGGAACCCGGAGCCGGGCGGAAATATCGAAGTGACGCCCGGAAGGTTCCGAGGCAAGGACCTTGCCTTACAGTGGTTGATCCTCGTCGCATACAAAATCAAATCCGACAAGCTGACCGGCGACCTCCCGAACTGGACGATCAACGAACGGTATGACGTCGACGTGGAGACGGGCGACTCGAGTAACGGCGATCGGGTTCTTCTGGCGCTGCAGGCTCTCCTCACAAAGCGGTTTCAGTTGAGAGTGCATCGCGAGACGAAACAGGAGCCCGTATATTTCCTGACTGTCGGAAAGAATGGTGTAAAAATGCCTCCCGGCAGTTGTGTGCCGGTGACGCAGGACCTTCCCAATGAATGCTATTCCTTCCGGAAGGACGGGCTGGTCGATACCCTGGACTGGAGAGGCGTGAGCCTTTCAGCACCGGCCGGCGTGGCTTATCGAAGTCTGGCCTGGCAGCTTTCCGGATACCTGAAGCGCTCCGTAATCGACAGGACCGGTCTGAGCGGCGCGTTCGACGTACATCTGCGGTGGGCGCAGGATTCCGAACCGGCCGCGTTCGGACCACCGGGAAATTCGGCCGCATCGTCGCTGCCGGCGAATCCGGGCGCGCCTTCCCTGGTTGACGCGTTGCGGAGTCAGCTCGGCCTGGCACTCGAATCGGGCCGCGGTCCCGTCGAATACCTGGTCGTCGATCACGTGGAGAAGCCCGATGCGAACTGAAGCGCGGGAGATGCTTGCCATCGGAATTATCGGCCGCAAGTCGCGACTCTCGGAGCGGATCGAATTGCTGGTGCGCCGCGGCCGTACGTTCTCACCGCGCGTGTCGGCCGCCAGCTTTACCGCGATCGCCTGCATAATCGGCCCGCTGGCGCTCGCGGGTTCATCCGCTCCGGACTGGATCGCCTTTGCGCAGGAGCCTGGAGCGGCATCGCCGGCGTTTGAAGTAGCCTCCGTGAAGCGGGACACGTCCAGCGTCCAGACGATGTACGGGCGTCCTGTGGGCGATCGCTTCACTGCCACGAATACGAGCCTGAAGGCACTGATCGCGCTCGCATACAAAGTTCATGCTTCGGAAATATTCGGCGGCCCTGGCTGGGTGGAGTCGGAACGCTATGACATCAGCGCCCGCGCCGCACAGAGCAAGATCTCCGATGCACAGTTCCGGCTGATGCTGCAGGCGCTGCTCACGGAGCGTTTCAGGCTAACCGCGCACCGCGAGACAAGAGAAGAGCCCGTTTACAACCTCATCCTCGCCAGCAAAAACCGAATCGAGGGCCACGGATCCCGCGATGGCGGTTGTACTCCCTTCGTCCCCGGCTCGTCGCCCCCGCTGCCGCCTGGAGCGCCGCCGGCCTGCGGCGCTCTGTTCGTCGCTCCCAACCGGCTCGAAGGCTCACGGATCAATCCGGCGACAATGACGCGTACGCTCGCCGATCTTCTGGGCAGGCCCGTGATCGACAAGACCGATTACGCCGAAGCGTTCGACTTTCAGTTGAAATTCAAAGCCGAAGGAGTCGCTGCGTGGGGACCCGGAGGGTTTGGCCGGCCCGAACTTTCAGGCGGCGCGGACGAAAGTGCGCTTCCCACCATCTTTACTGCCCTTGAGGACGATCTCGGCCTGAAACTGGAGTCAGCAAAGGCCCCGGTTGAAGTCCTCGTCGTCGATCACGTGGAGAAGGCCGATGCGAACTGAATCGCGGGAACTGCTCGCCATCGGCATTCTCGGCAGCAAGTCGCGCCTCCGCGAGAGGATCGAATTCCTGCTGCGCCGCGGGCGCACGTTCTCTCCACGTGCTTCTGTCTCGAAGCTCGCGACAGGCGCAGCGGCTCTGGCCCTGCTGCTGCCAGCCGCCTCACTCGCTCCACGCTGGATCGCCTTCGCAGAGCAGAAACCTCAATCGTCCTTCGAAGTCTCTTCCATCAAGGTCAACCGCTCCGGCGACGAGGGGGCTACCTGGCGATTCGCGTCTGGCGGCCGGCTCACGGGAGAGAGTGTTCCGCTCCATCTGATTATCAGCACGGCGTTCCATTTGAAGGATTCTCAACTGACGGGCCTCTCCGGGTGGGAGGACTCGGAAAGATACGATATCGAGGCCAAAGCCGAAGGCAATCCGGGCCAGGACCAGCTTTTCTCCATGCTCCAGGAACTGCTGCGCGAACGGTTTCAGCTGAGATACCACCGGGAGACCCGGGAAATGCCGGTCTATGTCATTGCCCCCGCAAAAGGAGGAATCAGGCTTCAGGAATCGAAGGAGGGGAGCTGCGTCGTTCCGGTTCCCGGCGCGCTTCCGCAGGCCCCAGGGCAGCCGCTTCCAAACTATTGCGGAACGTTTTTCAGCCACGGAGGTCAGGTGGACGGCACGCGCATCACTATGTCCCAATTGATCGCTGCGCTCGCCCTGCGGCTGGATCGGCCTCTGGTCGATCGGACTGGATTCACCAAAACCTTCGATGTCCATCTCACGTGGGACCCGGAGGCGGACACACCGGGCCGGGCCGCAGCCGACAACGGTCCCTCCGTCTTCGCCGCTTCTCAGAAACAACTGGGCCTCAAGCTCGAAGCCACCAGGGCTCCGGTTGAAATGCTCGTGATCGACCACGTGGAGAAGCCCGATGCGAACTGACGCGCGGGACCTGCTCGCCGTTGGAATTCTCGGCCGCAGATCGCGGCTCGGCGACCGCATCGAACTGTTGCTGCGCCGCGGTCGCACGTTTTCGCCGCGCGTGTCGGCCGCAGGGATCGCCACAAGCACCGTGGTGCTCGCAGCCCTGACTCTTGCCGGCTCGCTCGCGCCCCGGTGGATCGCGCTGGCGGAGCAACCGTCTTTCGAAGTTGCATCCATCAAACCGGGCGACCCCGCGAGCGATAACGTCTCGATGCTGATACACCCCGGCAGATTCACCACGACGAACGCCTCCCTGCAGTTACTGATTGGCTTCGCTTACGACGTGCGGAACCATCAAATCTCCGGCATTCCGGGGGCGCTCAAATCGGCGAGGTTCACCATCGAGGCGAAAACGCCCGGGGTCCCGGGCGGAACGTTCGGCTCCAACCCCGCACGGATGCGTATGCTGCTGCAGTCGCTGCTCGCCGAGCGATTCAAACTGGCCGTCCATCAGGAGACCCGCGAGGAATCCGCGTACGACCTGGTCGTGGAGAAGAGCGGCCCGAAAATGAAGGAGGCCAGCGATAGCGCACCGGGTGGACGGCAAGGTCTGTGGACCGGCCAGGCGGGATATCTCAAGGGCACAGCCGCGTCCATTCCACTTCTGAGTAACTGGCTCTCGCAGAGACTGGGCCGCTCCGTGATCGACGAGACCCGGCTCAACGGCAAATACGATTTCACGCTGGAGTGGACGCCGGAACCCGGAGCCGCCCCGGCGCCGGATGCGCCTTCCGCAAACGATATCGCCGGACCTTCGCTCTTCACGGCCCTGCGGGAATCGCTCGGACTGCGGTTGCAGTCGACGAAAGCTCCGGTCGAGATCATTGTCATCGATCATGTGGAGCAGCCCGATGCGAACTGATCCGCGGGAACTGCTTGCCGTCGGAATTCCCGGCCGCAGATCGCGGCTCGGCAACCGCATCGAACTGTTGCTGCGCCGCGGCCGCACGTTTTCGCCGCGCGCGTCGTTCGCCAGCCTCGCGCTCAGCGGAGCCGTCCTCGGCGGGTTGATGCTCGCCGGATCGCTCGCGCCGCGCTGGATTGCCTTCGCACAGCGGCCGCCTCACCTCCAATTCGAAGTGGCTTCGGTCAGGCCGAGTTCGCCGGGCGAGCGGACCACATCCAAAACCACGCCAGGGGGCCGCGCGGCATATACCAATTGGGCGTTGAAATCTCTCATTCAGGTGGCATACGGCGTTCCCGGTTTCCGGGTCTCCGGCGGTCCGGACTGGATCAGGACCGACCGGTTCGATATCGTCGCGAAGGCCGGCGACGCCGCGAGCCAGGACCCGCACAAAGTGACCAACAATGAAGTGGATTCCTACCAGGCCCGCATGCGCGAGAGACTTCAATCGCTGCTCGCCGATCGTTTCCATCTCCACACTCACCGCGAGACTCGGGAGCTTTCGGGCTATGCTCTGGTGGTTGCCAGGAACGGTCCAAAG
Source organism: uncultured Solibacteraceae bacterium (assembly GCA_964639095.1). Classification (GTDB taxonomy): domain Bacteria; phylum Acidobacteriota; class Terriglobia; order Bryobacterales; family Bryobacteraceae; genus BOG-234. The sequence goes on along the minus strand of CAZXCO010000319.1, from coordinate 3,580 downwards.
CTGCAGGAGGCCACAGAGGAAGGCCCCGGCCTGGACGAATTCAAACACCCCGATGGAGGTAAAGGCGCGGGAATCCGGGCCAGAGGCGGCGCCCGCGATTCCGGCGGGCGATTCCTCGGCGGCGGCTCATTCAAAGGCCAGATGGCCACGATGGCGATGCTGGCGGATATTGTCACGCGGAACCTCGGGCGTCCGGTTGTCGACAAAACCGGGCTCAAAGGCCGTTATGACTTCAATGTAGAGTGGGCGCCGGATCCGGCCGCTCTGGGAAGTACACCCGCCGTTCCCCCGCCGGATATGTCGGGCCCTTCGGCCTTCACAGCCATTCAGGAACAGCTCGGATTGCGCCTCGAACCTGCCAGGGTAGCGGTCGAGGTGCTTGTCATTGATCACGTGGAGCGCCCCGATGCGAACTGAAAAGGCCGCCGGGAACAATCGTAATCCGAGGTGAGTCCATTGTTCATGCGGCGCCTCGTCCACGTTCTGCCGCTGCTCCTCGCCGGAGTCGCGTGCGCCCAGCCACCAGCGTTCGAAGTGGCGTCAGTCAAGGCCCACCGGACGGCCGTTGCTGAAGAAGGAACATCCATCGATGGTGTGCCTGGCCGCCTGACGATGAGAAATGTCAATCTGATTTCGTGCCTGGCCCTGGCTCATGCACTGAAGCAATATCAGATATCCGGGCCAGCGTTTCTGGGGACAGAAAAGTACGATATTTTGGCGAAAGCGTCCGGACCCGCCCGAATGGATGAACTGCGGCCGATGCTCCAGACCCTGCTCGCCGAACGCTTCCGCCTTCGCGTCCATCGCGAGACCAGAGTGCTGCCGGTATATCTCCTGGTTCCCGCAAAGAGCGGGCCGACACTTCACAAGGCGGAGCCCGGCGGCAACACGGACATGCGCGGCGAAAATGGCAGCTTCGTTTTCAGAAACACGTCGATGGAGCAGTTTGCGGACGATCTCTCCGGCTTGAGCCGCGTGGACCGTCCCGTGCTCAACCGGACGGGCATTTCGGGAAACTTTGATTTCAATCTGACATTCGGCGACAGCAGAGAGGAGATGAAGCGCGTGTTAAACGAGGGTGACGGCGCTTCGATTTTCACTCTCATTCAGGAGCAGCTCGGCCTCAAACTCGAAGCGAAGAAGGGACGGGTCGAAATGCTGGTTGTCGACCATGCGGAGAAAATTCCCGTGGAAAACTGATGGGCCGGGACTTTTTTACGAACGAATCCCAGGTGCCGGTCGTCAATGTAGTCATACCGTTTGGAGGGTTGGCATGTTTCACCACCATCTGACCGTTTCGGCGCCGCTCCTCGTGGCGGGTCTTGCCGCGGCACAAAGCCTGTCCCAACGGCCGGAGTTCGAGGTCGCATCCATCAAACTCAATACATCCGGGACTCGCATGGTGAGGATTTCCGGCGTCGGCACACGACGGTTGTCGGCCACCAATGCCAGTCTCAGGATGCTGATTACGATTGCCTACGGCGTAAAGAATTTCCAGGTCTCCGGCGGCGGTTCGTCGATTGATTCCGACCGGTATGACATCGAGGCGAAAGCGCCCGCAGACAACACGACACGGGCGCAATCCATGCTGATGATGCAGGCTATGCTCGAAGACCGGTTCCGGCTGAAGGTTCACCGCGAGACGAAAGAGATGCCGGTCTACGCGCTCGTGCCCGGCAAAGGCGGCCTGAAAATTCCGGAATTCGATGCTGCGTCGTGCCGTGAATTCACATCCGACGCGGCGCCTCCGCCGCCGGGACAGAGACCGCCGCTCTATTGCGGCAACTTCCTGATGGGTCCGAACACGTTCTACGGTGCAAGGATCGGCATGGCGCAACTGGTCGACGGGCTCTCCAATCTTCTCGGACGGCCGGTTCTCGACAAGACCGGATACACCGGTGCGTTCAACGTCCATCTGGAGTTTTCGCGGGACGGTCTGGCCAATTTCGGGATCAATGGAGCGGCCGCACCCGGCCCACCGCTGGAGGGAGCGCCGCCGGTGGACGCGACCGACGGCACAATCTTCACCGCTCTGCAGGAGCAACTGGGGCTCAGACTGGAATCCCAAAAGGGACCGGCGGAAGTGCTTGTCATCGACCATGCCGAAAAGGCTTCGGAGAATTGAAATGACCCGTTTCTGCATCGTTTTTCTCGTCGTGGCCGGCCTCGCGACCGCGCAGACGCCCGCCAGGCCGGAATTCGAAGTGGCCTCCATCAAGCTCAACACGTCGGGCAGCGGGATGACCTCGATCAGTCCTCCAATCGGCGGGCGGTTCACGGCCAGGAACGCCAGCCTGAAAATTCTCATCGGGCTGGCATACAACGTCCAGAATTTTGCGATTTCCGGAGGGCCGGGGTGGATCGAGTCTGCCCGGTACGACATTACCGCGAAAGCCTCGGAGGGCAATATCACGATCGATCAAATGCGGCCCATGCTGCAGTCGCTGCTGGAGGATCGATTCCAATTGAAGGTGCATCGCGAGCAGAAAGACATGCCCGTTTACGCGCTTCTGGCCGGTAAGAATGGCGTCAAACTGCCGGCCGCGAAAGAGGGCGGGTGCTTCGAATTCAAGCCCGGCTCAACGCCGCCGCCACCGTCACCGTCAGGGCCGCCTCCCTGCGGAGGGATGATGATGGGGCCGAATGTACTTCAGGGCGGCAGAATCTCGATGACGCAGTTCGTCAATACCCTCGCGAGAATTATGGGCCGGCCCGTCATCGACAAAACCGGATATACCGGAACGTTCGATGTCCATCTTGAATTCACGCCCGAGGGAACAGCCTTCGGCGGCCGCGGATTTATCCCGAAAGGGCCCCCTGACGCGCCGCCAATCGATTCTTCCGCACCCTCCATCTTCACGGCGATCCAGGAACAACTCGGCCTGAAGCTGGAGTCGGAAAAAGCACCGCAGGAAATCCTCGTCGTCGACGGCGCCGAAAAGGCCAGCGAAAACTGAGATCGTATGCAGACCTCCTGGCCCACAAAGCTGCCTTTGTCTTTGCAAAATTCGCACCGCATTCTGAGCTGGGCATTGTGTCTGCTTTTTGTCTGCTCCCTCAGCGCCGCGCCATTCAAAGGGAAGGTCCAGTTTGGCGGGCTTCCTCTTCCCGGCGCCACCGTCATCGCGACCCAGGGGGACCGGCGCCTGGTCGCCGTTGCGGATCTCCAGGGCGCATATGAGTTCGCCGATCTTTCCGACGGCGCCTGGCATTTCCGGGTCGAGATGCTCTGCTTCGCCACGATCGAGCAGGATGTCACGGTCCAGGCCGGCGCGACCGCTCCCGACTTCGAGTTGAAGCTTCTCCCGTTCGAAGAAATCAAAGCGACCGCGGCGCCTCCGGAGCCGCCGCCGGCGCGTATATCCGTGGCTCTGCCGCCTGCGACAGGCAACAAGAAGTCGAAGAACAGGAAGAAAGATGCTTCGGCGGCCGCACCGAATCCTCAGGAAAATTTCCAGCGGGCGGCTGTCAATGCGAACCCGGCCGCGGCCCAGTCTGCCGCCGCGGAGGCTGTGCCGGCGAACAGTTCCTTCGGCAACCAAAGCCCGGGCGAATTGAGCGACCGCGCCTCCGACAGCCT
>CAZXCO010000318.1:0-2338 GCA_964639095.1 uncultured Solibacteraceae bacterium | reverse complement strand
CGGCGGCGCCTGCACCTGCGCCGATCGCGGCGCCACGACCGTAGTCAGCCCCCGCGCCGATAATGGCGCCGAGCGCTGTCGTCGTGCCGACTGCCGCAGCGTCGCGTCCGGTCGACGTCGAGCCGTTGCGGTTAATCATCTGCGACTCGACGGACACCTGCTGGCCATCCACCAGTGTCAAACCGGTCAACTCCAGGCCAAGCCGCGAAGTGCCTTCGACCCGCCCGGCCTTCTTCGCCTCGGAGACGCGGCCGGAAACCGTCTGGCCCCGCTGGGCCACCACGATTCCGTCCACAATGATCGGCTGGTCCAGCGTCGCCGTGAAGGCGTCGCCCTCCTGGTTCCGGTCCGAAGACAGCCACTGATTCATGCGCACCGTCACATAGGTTCCGGGCTGGATGGTCAGCCTCGCCGGGACGCCGTAGTTGGCATTCGGGGGCGGAACGTTGGCTTGATATGGTGGCGCTTGATTGGGTGACCCTTGATAGGGTGGCGGTTGATCGGGTGGCGCCTGATCGGCCGGCGGGGGAGCGGGTTGCGCATCGGAATTCGGGGCCCGATCGGCGGCGGCCGGCGGTGGATCATTGACGCTCCGCCACGGATGCGGCGCTTGTTCCTGTGCCGCCGCCAGACCGGCGATCGCCAGAAAACTCATCGAAAGACTGCAGATACCAAACTTTTTATTCGTAACTCGTGAAGTCCATGTCATTTCCGGGCCCTCGCCCATGCTCACCACTGGGTACGCAACCGGACGGCCAAAGCCTTGCGCTTTCAAGCCGTTGAAAATCCGTGGACGAGGGCGCGCTTTCCGGCCTTCGCAGCCACCATGCCTGGTGCATTACAGCCAGGCAGCCAGCTCCGGAACGGAATTCCATGGCGCTGGTTTATGCACAGGGAATCCATATCGCGGCGCCTCTAAAGGATTGAGAAAAACAGTCCAGAAAGCTGAGGAAACCGGGAGAAATTCAGCACAATTCCGTTTGACGCCGACGGGGTTCCGGGCGCATGATCAGGTCAGTTCCAGGGTTTACGGAACGATTGCCCGGCAGGACGAAATCGGGGTCTTGAGCGGCGATCCGAGGCGCGATCGAAAGAGAGCGCAGCGGGGAGCGAGAGACGTTACGGACGTCAGGCAGGGCGAGCTTCCGGTGGCGAACCGGTTGAACGCTTTGATCCGGCGGGTTGGAAAACGGCCCAATGGGGAGTGGAGACCGGAAGCTGTCATCGGAGCGCCGGAAAGCAGGCGCAGACAACGGGTGGGAGGCAACGAATTCGCCCGGCTTTGGCCTCGAAACCGAGCCGAGCGGAGGAGCCTTCGATCGAACGGGTTTGTGAACCGTTTCCGGTGCGGGAGCGAAGGCGCAGGCCGGGAGCATGGACCCCGTAATGGTGGCGAAAGCGTCGTTACGGGCGAGCGAAAGGCCGCTCCGAGCTTCCAGCTCCGGCGGGATGTGACGCGGCAGTACGCGCCGTTTGCATTGACCTGGCACAGGCTGAAAGGCTATGCCGGCGAGCAAAGGCGGGGAACCCGGCGGCATCCGGCTGCAGATCGAACACCGAGCATGCCGGTGGTTCGGTCGATCGTGCCGTAAACCCTGGACGTTCTTGTGGCTGAACCGTTCCGGCCGATTATGAAGTGAACCCTCTGGATTTCGCCTCTTCGCCAGCCGGCGCGTTTGCTTTTGCCTCTGGTGGTTCCTCACCGGACGGCACGAACCGCTTCCAGCGCTGGAAGGTGAAAATCTCCTTTCGCTTGCGGAAGCTGGCGAAATTGAGGCGGCAGTATTCGCAGCGCCATCTTTTTGCGCCCAGTGCGATTTTCAGCGTCACCTGAAAGGGAGGGTTCGTGTAAGTCCTGCCGGACCAGGTGTTCAAATCCATTCGCCGGCAGCGCGGGCATCGCGCGAAAAACAGGTCCTTCCAGACGAAGGTGCGCACGCTGAAGCGCGCTTGACAGTCCATGCATCGCAGGGGATAAACGAGCCGCAGCCTGGCCAGCGCCTCAGAAGCGTTACGGACACGCGAGGGGCGCAGATAACGGCTTCCACATTTCGGGCACGTAATCGACATCGGTCAGACGTGAATCGAACTGGTCTTCCTCCCGGCAATGTCGGCATTCAGATAGGAAAGGAATGCCCGGTTGATTTGCCCGCACACCGAGTCCTCCTCTTTCCCATCCCCTTTCCTTCTCACAGCCTGACCATCAATCTCGCGCACGGGCAGCAGGCCGCGCGTGGTGGTCGTAATGAATACCTCTTCAGCCTGCCGCAGATCATTCTCAGTCAGAGGCCGTTCCACAACCCGGTTTCCAGGGACCTGGAGCGCTTCCAGAACGACT
>CAZXCO010000317.1:0-11213 GCA_964639095.1 uncultured Solibacteraceae bacterium | reverse complement strand
AGAAGAAACGGCCAGTAGTCCGCGATCCTCGAGAGCGACACCAGATCCGGCCGAAGATTGTTGATCAGAAAAAAGACACCGATCGCCAGCAGGACGAGCGGCCCTGTGATCGAGCGAGGTCTCACGGCCGCATCCCCGGGTCCTGGTAAGGAGGCGGCTGTGGCGGGTTCGTATAGGACGTCCTCCTTCCTCCCCCGGCCAGTTTCAACAAGCCGAGCACGATCAGCAGCACGGGCCATGTCTGGGAAAAACGGAACTCCGTGAAGCGATCGAACGCGAAGAGGACTCCGAGAGTGATCAGAAGGACGGGGCCCCGGATCGCCTGAATGAGATAAGCGCTCTGATCGTTCATTTCGGCGCCTCAGCCTTGCGGTTCGGGCCGCGGTCCCCGTTATGCGGCGCTGGACTCAGACGCGCGTAGAGCATGTAGAGGCCAATGAGAATCAGCCCGACGGGCCAGTAACGTTCGAGCTGGTCCATGCTGATGATGTCGGTCGTATCCAGCAGCAGAATGAAGCCGAGGACGATCAGAAGGATCGCGCCGGCCGGGAATCTGCCGTGCGCCGGCCGCACATCGAAGAAGCTCGAAAACTCTTCGACGGGAACGCCCTGCCGGCGTTTGCTTGCGGTGTGGTAAGCCTCGAAGGCCATGTAGAAGACCCAGGCAGCGATCAGAAGCGCAAACAAGGGCTCCAGAGATCCGTCGTGCGTGCCGGTGACAATACTGACCAGCAGGCCAAACACAACGGCATGGATCAGCCCCTTCGCGTACTGGCCGTTGTAGATTGCGCCGACGCCGGGGATGAAACCCAGCAGCAGGGCCAGCACCGGGTGCGCTCCGGTTTCATATCCGGGAGCAGGCGTGGCCGGCGGCGCTGTATAGGGAGACGATCCTGCCGGCGCACTGTAGGGGGATGGCCCCGCGACAGGCGTGTATGGAGGCGAAGGCGGGACGCTGTAAGCGGACCCCGCGTAGCCGCCGCCGGCTTCCGGCGCGGCCGCCGCAGGTGGCGGGGGCGTGGCGCCCGGCGCATGTTCCGCGCAGTAGATCGACCCCAGCGCTGGCCGCTGGCATTCGGTGCACATGGCCTTTCCACACTGCCGGCAATAGGCGGTGGCCGGTGTTTCCGGGTGGTTGGCGCAGTTCATAATTATTTCCTGATGTCGTTGTCCCGTTGGTCCAAAGGCTCTTTGAGTTGGCGCTGGTTCGCCTGAGCGTCCGCAGCCGCCTGGTCCTGTTCCTTTTGCTGCTCGGCCCAGTCGTTGATCTGGTTCCTGACTTCGTACACAAGCCGCATGGTCTCGTAGCTCTTCACGCCGCGGTCCCAGATGCGATGCGCCCGGTCGTCCAGCGACGCCCACAGATGCACCGGGTCGAGATCCGCCGGCGTAAAGGTTCTGTCAGGCGCGCAACGCGTCAGCATCGTGAATGAGAGCAGCGTCAATACGGCCCCCATCACGATCCGGGGGCGCAGCACGGGAGCGAACGTCCGGTTGATCCAGCCGCTCACGCCACGGCCGCGCAGCTTGAATTCCCAGCCGGAATTGGTGGCATGCAGGATCTCGGAGACCAGCGCCGGAGGCATTTCCACATCCGAGGCGCGATCCATGAACGCCACCGCCGCGGACGCATCTTCGAGCAGCGCCGCGCAGGATGGGCAGGATTCGAGATGGCGCACAAAGGCATCCCGCTCGGCCTGCCGGGCGGGAACCGTGAGAGCCTCGTCGATCCAGTCGGCGAGCAGTGTCTCGAATTCAGCGCAACTCAAAATCCGTTCCATTTCCAACCACTTCAAACAAACGTTACACCGTGATCCGATACCTCTTCAGGAGCCGCGCCAGCTCGGCCCGGCCCCGGTTCAGGCGCGATTTTACCGTGCCTTCCGGGATTGCGAGCACCTCCGCGATTTCCCGGTACTCCATCTCCTGCAGGTCGCGCAGAATGATCGTTTCCCTCAGCTCCGGCGACAGCTTTCCGAGGGCCATCTGCAACAATTCACTGGCCTCGCGGCCCGCGACTGCGCGATCCGGCCGCACGGGAACGGAGGAACCGCTCTCATCCGCACGCCCTTCAATTCGCGGCAGTTGTTCCTCGATCGAGTCGGTCACCCGCTCGTTCCGTGTCCGCCGGTAATGATCGATCAGCAGATTCCGGGTCAGACGGGCCAGCCATGTTGTGAACGACCCCTCCGTGGACCGGAAGCTTCCGAGTGCGCGAAACACGCGCAGGAAGACTTCCTGGGTCAGATCCTGCGCTTCGGAGTCTTTCCCGGTGAAACGATAGCACAAGCCATAGACCCGCCTCGTGTGAACTCGCACCAGTTCTTCCCAGGCGGCCGCGTCGCCGCTCAGGCACCGTTCCACGATAGTGAAATCAGAATCCAATCTGTCCGCGATTTCGTTGGAGCAGGCTGCGCCGGGAATGTTCCAGACTGCTCCTGCCGCCGCTATAGTCATCCCGTCAATCCTTCAATAGAAGGAACGAGGCTTAACTATGATAGGTTCAATTTTTCAGACAATCGGTAATACGGGCCACGGTTTCCGGCGTCAATGCCGGTTCCACCTGTTATGCTTGCATTCTAAAGAGCTTCCATTGGCGAAGCTGCTATGACTTGTCCATTCTGCGGGCACATTGAAGACCGCGTAATCGATTCCCGGGAGAGCCGGGAAGGCGATTCCATCCGGCGTCGGCGGCAATGCCTGAGTTGCGAAAAACGATTCACCACGTACGAACGGATCGATGAAGTTCCCTACATGGTAATCAAGAAAGACGGCCGAAGGGAGAAATTCGACCGCCAGAAAGTCCTGAACGGGCTCCTCAAAGCCTGTGAAAAGCGTCCCATCAGTATGGCGACGCTTGCGGACCTGGTCAATCAGGTGGAGGCTCGGGTCACTGACTCGCCGGATCGGGAAATTACAACCAACGAGATCGGGGAATACCTGATGGACAGCCTTCGGGCTCTCGACAAGATTGCGTACGTGCGGTTTGCGTCGGTCTATCGGGACTTCCAGGACGAGCAGGAATTCCTCAACGAGCTCCGCAACCTCACCCGGCAGCTTCCGACCACCGGCTGACCGCCGGGTTTTCGCCCCTCCCTAATTTTTCGCCGGATGCTGCTTCCGGCTGCCTCTGCCGGCCGGGTGGGCGACCTCACGCGCGTCTTCCTCAGCCGTGGAAGCCTCCAGCTTGTCGGCCAGCGCGTCCAGATCCTGGAACCGGAACACCTGATCCAGCATCCCGTGCGCCTTGAAAAGCGGCTGATAGCGATGCATCGCCTTCCAGGCCGGTTCGTGAACGAGTTTGGTCCAGAGTTCGCGAACTTTCGGATCCGAACTCTTCGGCACGTACTTCAGGTATTCCCTCACCACGGGGTGGTTGGGGACAATGTCGCAGGCCATCGTGGTGGAAGCGGCCACGCCGTGCGCGATGGTGCCTGCCTTCTCTTCGTCGGCGCCGCGCCGCCGGATCAGGTCCTCGTAGATCTCCGGCGTTTGCATGTTGACGATGTTGGTCGGCCACGCAATGCCGGCCTTGAGGATATTGTGCGCGCGCTCGTTCGGCGCTTCCTGCTCGGCCGCAATCCACGGCGAGAAAAGAGGCTGCACCATGTGGCCCGGCGAGAAGTAGAGCGCTCGGCCGGCGCCGCGCCAGAAGAACTCCCACGAGATCGGGTCGAGGTCCGCAAGCACGGTCTGCACCAGGTTCACCATCGGGAAATTGAAGCATCGCGTGACGAGGCCCAGAGATTCCAGTGCGCACCCGACGTAGCCCGGCCGGGAATTATTGCGGCACATTTTGATAAAAATCTTCAGAACCCGCTCGACTTCCCGCGTACTGCTGTCGGGCGTGAGTTGTTTCATCAACGATTCGGCGACGGCCAGCCCCAGCCCGGCGTGCATCATCGTCAGCGACTTGTCGGGCATTTCGGCTTCAACGAGGATGTCGTGCGCATCCTCGCTCATGTTCCATTTGTCCTTCCAGACGCGCTGGGAATAAACGTGTCCGAGACCCTCGACGGTCCAGATGCTCTCGAAATCCCCGACTCCGTATGCCTTGTCGACGAAAATGGAAAGATCCACCGGGCCCGTTCCCGGGATTCCCAGCTTCTCCGGATTATTGCGCACCAGCGTGAAAATATAGCGTGTGTTCTTCGCCTGCTGGGTATAGAGCGGCTCCTGCTTGCCGATGGTCGCTTCCGCCGCGAGCAGGCTCTGCGTGAGGAGCCGGTTGCTGAAATTGAACCAGTATCCGGGATTCAAAGCCGTGGACGGGGAAAACAGGTCGAACACGAAATCGACGGCCTTGGCCTGATATTCGTCTCCGGCGATAAATACCACCGAGGCCGGGTCGCCAAATTTCTCGATCGTCTGCTTGGTTTTCTTGTACAGATACCCGGAGAACGTTCGCGGCGCCTCGCCGTTCGGCCCGGGTGCGGGAGGATTTTTGGGGGTCACGAGCGTCTTCGAAACACCGGACATCTTCGCCATCTGCTGACCGGTGTAAAGACCCTGAGCCAGAACGTAACTGATCACGGAACTCGCAACTTCACGCATGTCTGTCTTCCTCAGATAAGGTTTTGGTGCGTAAAAATCCCTTGAGGCCCCAGTCTAGCCTGTTACCGGCGGCCAACTCAAGAGTTTCAGGCGTGTTCGGCGGTCACGGTCTCGGGCCTCGGAGCGCGGGGCTCCAGCCGGTCGACCAGGGCATCCAGATCCTGCACCCGGAAAACCTGATCCATCATGCCATGTGCGTGGAGGATAGGCTGATAGCGGTGGACGGCGTTATACACCTGATTCCGCACGAGTTTTTCCCACAAGCGGCGCACCGTGGGGTCCGAACTCTTCGGTTTGTATTCGAGATAGGCCTTGACCACCGGATGGTCGGGCGTGATGTCCATGGCCATAGTCGTGGAGGTAGCCACACCGTTCGCAATCGTACCTTCGCTCTCGTCGGCCACACCGCGCCGCCGGATCAGATCTTCGAAAATCTCCGGCGTCTGCATATTCACTATGTTTGTCGGCCACGCAATTCCGGCTCTCAGAATTTTGAGCGCCCGTGCATTGGGAGCCTCCTGTTCCGCCGCGATCCAGGGAGAATACAACGGCTGCGCCATGTGCGCCGGGGAGAAATAGAGCGCACGGCCGGCGCCACGCCAGAAGAATTCCCACGCGACCGGGTCGAGATCAGCCAGAACGCTCTGGACCATGTCGACCAGCGGATAGTTGAAGCACCGTGTCACGAGACCGAGCGATTCGAGGGCGCAGCCCACATACCCCGGCCGCGAATTGTTGTTGCAGAGCTTGAGGAAGAGCTTGAGGACGCGCTCGATCTCGCGGATACGGCTGTGCGGCGTCAGTTGCTTCAGCAAACATTCCGCGACCGCGAGACCGAGGCCCGCGTGCATCATGGTGAGCGATTTAGCCGGCAGCGACGCGGCCTGGCCTTCGATCAGAATGTCGTGCGCATCCTCGCTCATGTTCCATTTGACGTTCCACATCCGCTGGGAGTAAACGTGGCCCAGCCCTTCGACCGTCCAGATGCTTTCGAAGTCCCCGACCGCATAAGCGCGGTTCAGATACAGCATGAGGTCGAATTCGCCGGTCCTGGGAATCCCGAGCTTTTCCGGATTGTTGCGAACGAGAGTAAAAATGTAGCGGGTATTTTTCGCCTGCTGCACATAAAGCGCGCGCTGCGGGCCCACGGCCGCGAATGCGAGCGAACTCTGCTCGGCCACATGGCGCGGAAGTTTGGACCAGTAGCGGGGGTTCAGCGTGAGGATATCGAAAAACAGATCCACGACCTTCGACTGATATTCGTCGCCGATGATGAACAGAACGGCCGCCGGATCACCGAAGCGCTCCATCGTTTTCTTCGTCTTCCTGTAAAGGTAAGCCGTAGCGGTAGCCGGGGGCAGCCCTTCCGGTCCGGGCGCGGGCGGATTTTTCGGATCCACCAGCGGCCTGGGCGCGCCGGACTTCTTTGCCACCTGCTGCACCGTATATAACACCGACGCGAGGACGAAACCGAACAGAGCACTCGTGAATTTACGCATGGATCAGCCTGTATATTCTCCAGCCAAGTATATATCTGTAAGGCGCCGTCAGGGTTTTCCAGTCCGTTTCCCGTAGACGTCCTTCCAGCCCGGCGCTCCTTCGGTGAATTCAACCGTCTTGTTGATCGGAAGTCCCGTGAACCGCTGCGTGTGCCCGCCAGGCCACCGGACCTCGACCGCATCCACCGCATCCAGAGTGCCCAGACCGAAATGCTGCTCGAGCGGGAGGCATCCGAAGTTGGTCCCGCCGGTCACCTCCCGGTATTGCTTCCGGCCTCCGGCTTCCAGAATCACGCGGGCGCCGATGGCGGAGCGGTTACTCTCGACGCCGACGAGCCGCACATTCAGGTAATGGCCGGGCACGGTCGTGGGGCAGTAGACGCCGGTCGTCAACAGGTCGCCCGGATAGGCGCCGCCGGCCGCGACGAGAATCGAAAGCCGACCGTCGCCGAAGAGGTCGCCCAGATTCGCCCCGTGGCTTTTCCCGGTGAAAGGCAGTCCCGCGGCGAAGGTCGTATTCCGAAACCGCTTGCCATCGGTCTCGAGCACCACGAGCGGATCCAGGCGATCCAGCTTCGGGCTGCCGTTTCCCAGCACCAGATCGAGATGCCCGTCGTTGTTGAAGTCACCGAAGCTGCCGCTCATCGTGCCCCAGCAGCCCGTCAGCCCCAGCTCGCGATTGACCTGCGTGAACGTGCCGTCGCGGTTATTGTGATAAACGCGCATCGGCTGGCCGTAAGCGGGCCCGTCGCCGTTTCTCATCGTGTAGACGACATCGTCGTGGTCCGACCAGATGTACTGGCCAATGTCCATCCAGCCGTCGTTATCGTAATCCCACCAGAAGGCCGGGCTCCCGAAGCCCATGGCCGTGACGCCCGCCTTCTCGCTGACATCGGTGAAGGTGCCGTCGCCGTTGTTATGAAACAACTGCGACCGGCCGAGCCCGTTGCTCAGGAACAGGTCCATGAAACCGTCGTTATCGTAGTCGCCCCAGGCGCCGCCGATGGTGGGCCAGATGGTGTTGATCCCGGCCTTTCCGGTGACATCCGTGAACGTGCCGTCGCCGTTGTTGTGGAAGAGACGATTGGGCGTCTTGCGTTCGAACAGGCCGCCGAGGTTATTGGCGACAAACAGGTCGAGAAAGCCGTCGTTGTCGTAATCGACCCAGGAGGCGCTGAACGCGGGGCCCCAGACATTACTGAGCCCGGATTCCGCGGTGACGTCGGTAAAGGTGCCGTCGCCGTTGTTGCGGAACAACTGGCCTTCCCCGACATAGAAGCCCTGACGCGTGACGTAGACATCGGCGAAGCCGTCGTTGTTATAGTCGCCCGCGATAATCCCGAAGGTATTGACCGCAACGTCGAGCCCGGAATCGATCGAAACGTCCGTAAACGTGCCGTCGCCGTTGTTGTGGTAAAGATTCATGCCACCGTAGGCGGAGCCGACGAGCACATCGAGATATCCGTCGTTGTCGTAATCGAAAATGGCGCTTCCGCGGCCGCCGCTGGTCTTGTCCAGGCCGATTTTCGCGGCGATATCTTCGAATAGGACTGTCGGCGTTTCATACCCCGCCTTGACCGTCATCCGGAAGGCTTCCGGGACGAAATCCGGATATCCACCCAGTTTGTCTGCCGAAAGGAAGAGGAGGGCGCGGGCGCGTTCGTTCGATGGGTCCGCTTCGAGCGAATCGACTTCCGCCTGCGCCGCATTCCGGTGACGCCCGGCGCGATACAGGGCGACCGCGGCTTCGTGCCGCGCCACAGCATACTGGCCGGCCTCTCGTGGAATTTTCTTGAATTCAACGTCGGCGTCCTCATAGCGGCCGCACTTCGAGAGGACGCGCGCCAGTTCGAGCCGCATCCGGTGATCCTCCGGATGTGCTGCAAGACGGGTTTCGCACCGCTCGATCAACTCGCCGTATTCCAGACTGGCGAAAACGGGCGTCTCAGTGAACATCTCGAAGAAATCCGCCACGAGGCGGGGAACTCTCGAAGGGCCGACCACGTCGAGCGTCACCAGGCCGCGGAGCGCCGATTCCGTAAACAATGTGCCGATCGAGAGCGCCAGTTGCACAGGCAAGGCTACGTTCCGGGGATCGGTGAGGTCCACGTTCCGGAACGATTCCCGGACCGCCGACAGAATCCCGGTCGAGGCTGACGCCAGTTGCGACAGGTCGGCGGGCGAATAGCGAGCCACCCGCGTCAGGCGATTGGCGAAGTCCGACACCGCCAGATCGACGCTTTCGGGCCCGTTTTCCGGGATGCCTTTGATTCCATGGTCAATCCCGGTGAGATCGTCGAGCGTCCGCTGGGCGGACTTCATCGCGGACTGGATCATCACCAGCCCCGTCTCGATAAAGGAGGGAATGCTGAACAGGGGGCTGGAATTGCCGCTCATAGGGCCTTCGGAAGCGTATAGTAGACCGACTGGATCGCGCAGCCGTAACTTGCCGTCTCCTGCTTCGTCACCGGCTCCCCGCGCAGAAACTCTTCCAGCGCGGGCTCGAGATAGGCGACGTATTCAGGATCGTCGCTGTACTTGTAGTTGTCGATGGCGCCCCGGTAGAGCAAGGCGCCCTTTGCGTCGAGCAGAAACGCTCGCGGGGTCTGGCGCGTGAACCACTGACCGGCGACCCGGCTGGCCGGGTCGTGAACGATCGGAAACGTCAGCTTTCGCTGCGCCGCAGCCTTCCGGACGGATTCCAGCTCCTCGCCATTGCGTGAGGAAACGACCAGCAATCCGATATCCGGGTGCGTCTCTTCAAAGCTGTTGAAATACTTGTCGTAACGGATGCAATGGGAGCAGGTGCTGGACCAGACGACGATGACCGCGCCCTTCCTGCCCGCGAGCACCGAGCCGATGCTGGCCATATCCCCGTGCAGGGTGGGCAGGGAGAAGTCCGGCAGCGGCTCGCCGAATCTCTGTTGTTCGCTCAGACTTTGCAAGACTTTCCGCCTCCTCGACTGAATTTGAATTGCGACTGGTGGACCCGTATCTTAGTGGACCCGTATCCGTGGAAGGCCGGATCTCGACGGCCTTTGCCGGGTCTCATTTTGCCCGGACCGCCGGGCCGGGACCCTATGAAACAGGTTGATCGTCGAGTAGATACAGGATAAGCCGGGCGGCCCCGACTGTGTCCATAATCCTTTTTCACTAGACGTTTGTGAGGATGTCCGCGGGCTTGTTTCACCCGCGGGAGAGATCAACCCTCGTTGGCAGCGCGCTTGAGGCGGTCCCGAATGCCCGCCCATTCGGCCGTGTCGGGGGGCAGTTCCACCGAAATCCAGTCATAGCCCACGGCGTCGATCTCATGCAGAACCCGGTACAGCCGCTCGGCGTAAGCAGCCGGATCGCGAGGCATGGAAGCAAAATCGAGCCGTGCGCCGCGGCCTTCCCGGGGCGATTCCCCAAGAATCACCCGGGTTCGGGGGCTGTAGTGGCGAGGGTGCTGGCCGGGCGATTCGGCGCCCGCGCCGACTTCAACCGGCCCGATCGCCTGCTCGATTTCCGTCTGTGTAATCATGCCCGGCCGAAGGATTCGGGGGCGGGGCCCGGCCAGCGAGAGAACCGTGCTCTCGATGCCGACCGTGCAGGGACCTCCATCGAGAATCAGAGCGACGGGTTGGCCTGCAAGACCCTTCCGGACGTGCTCCGCAGTGGTGGGCGAGAGTTCCGTGAACCGGTTGGCGCTCGGCGCCGCGATAGGGATTTGCGCCGCTTTCAGCAGCGCCAGAGCGACCGGATGCGCGGGGACCCGCAACCCGACGCTCGGGAGTCCTGCGGTGACGATGTCGGGCACCACGGATTTCCTGGGAACCACGATGGTCAACGGACCCGGCCAGAAGCGCTCCGCAAGTGTCTGCGCCTGCTCCGTCCATTCGCTGGCCAGTTCGCGAGCCATCGCAATGCCGGTCACATGGACGATGAGAGGATTCGACGGGGGGCGGCCTTTGACCTCGAAAATGAGCCGCACAGCGGCTTCATCGAGAGCGTTGGCCCCCAGCCCGTATACCGTCTCAGTTGGGAACGCCACCAGCCGGCCCGCGCGCAGCAGCTCCGCGGCTCTCTCGATTTCGCTCACCCGGCCCTACTCTGGCAGCTCCGCGCCCTCACCCGCGGTCTTGCCCGTCTTGCGCCAGACCAGGTAGGCATGGATCAGAGAACCGATATCCCCGTCCAGAACGCGGTCGACATCGCCCACCGCCAGCTTCGTCCGATGATCCTTGATCATTCTGTAGGGCGCCAGCACGTAGCTCCGGATCTGGCTGCCGAAATTGATGTCGAGCTTCGAAGCCTCGGTTTTCCGCGTCTCCTCGCGCTTCTTTTCCAGCTCGAATTCATACAGGCGCGCGCGCAACTGCTTCATCGCCGTGTCGCGGTTCTTGTGCTGCGAGCGCTCGTTCTGGCACTGCACCACGATTCCCGTCGGAAAGTGCGTGATGCGCACCGCCGAATCCGTCATATTGACGTGCTGGCCGCCCGCGCCGCCGGAGCGGAAGGTGTCGATGCGCAGATCTTCGGGTTTGATATCGATCCGGATTTCGTCGTCGATCTGCGGGAACACGAAGACCGACGCGAAGGAGGTGTGGCGCCGCGCAGCCGAGTCGAAGGGGGAAATTCGCACCAGCCGGTGGACGCCGATCTCCGACTGCAGCAGCCCGTAGGCGTTCGGGCCGTTGACCTCGAATGTGGCCGATTTGATCCCCGCTCCTTCGCCTTCCAGCCGGTCCGTCAGAACGGTCTTGAAGCCGTTCAGCTCGGCCCACCGGAGATACATGCGCAGCAGCATCTCCGCCCAGTCCTGCGACTCGGTTCCGCCCGCGCCCGGGTGGATCGTCACGATGGCGTCGCGCGCATCGTTTTCGCCCGAGAGCAGCATTCCGGTCTCGAGCTGGCCGAGGACTTCGGAAAACCGTTTCAGTTCGCGCGCGATCTCGCCGTCGACCGGCTCGCCCTCCCGGGCGAGCTCGAACAACGTGTCCATATCGTCGGTCATGCCGGCAATCTGCTTGTCGTTCTCGATGGCTTCTTCGAGACGCTTGCGTTCTTGCATGACCTTCTGGCTCTTCTCCGGTTGCGACCAGAAGTCGGGAGCCGAGATCTGTTCTTCGGTGGCGGCTAGTTCCTGCTTCTTTTTGGGCGCGTCAAAGATAGCTCCGA
>CAZXCO010000316.1:0-5923 GCA_964639095.1 uncultured Solibacteraceae bacterium | reverse complement strand
GGGAAGCGGTCCGCCTTTCTGCACGGCGCAAAAGCCGCAGCGCCGCGTGCAGACGTTTCCGAGAATCATGAAGGTCGCAGTGCGGCGATTCCAGCACTCACCGACGTTCGGGCAGGCAGCACTTTCGCAGACCGTGTGCAGCCTGAGGTCCGAAATAAGATCCTTGAGTTCGCGGTAGTTCCGGCCCACCGGGGCGGGTGCGCGCAGCCATTTGGGCCTCTCGGGCGCCTGCGGGCCAATTGTCACCAGCACTATGTTCAGTGTATCGCGGCGTGTCAAAAGCCACAGGGTGCGCAAATCCTGTAAATTAAACACGGGGCGGACTGCGGCATGATCAAGGTCATCACTATTGAACGCGAATACGGTTGCGGGGCGGCGAACATTTCCAGGATGATTGCCGACCGGCTGGGCTGGAAGCTCTGGGACCAGGAAATCACGGAGGAGATTGCGCGCCGCCTGAAATGCAAGCGAGAGATGGTCGCCGAGCGCGAAGAACGGGTCGATTCGATGTTTTACCGCCTCATCAAGGCGTTCATGCGTGGCAGCTTCGAAGCGCGCGTCGATACGGCCGAGTTTGAAGTGCTGGATGCGGAACACCTCGCGGTGCTGTTCGAAAAAGTGGTGACGGAAATCGCCGCGCGCGGAAGCTGCGTGATTGTCGGGCGCGGAGCGAACTGGTTTCTGCGGAACCGCGACGATGCATTCCACGCGTTCCTCTACGCGCCCTACGACGAGAAGATGCGCCGCGTGATGGCGCAGCGCGAAACCGAACAAAACGCCGTTCACCTGCTCGAATCGGTGGATCGCGAGCGCGCCGCGTTCATCCGCAAATACTACGGCAAGGTGTGGCCGGACCGTTCGCTCTATAACCTTATGATCAACACGAAGGTCGGGGACGAACTGGTCGTATCCGCCGTGCTGGACATCGTGGACCGGCTGAATCACGCGCACTGAAGTGTTCGATTCGTGATTTCAGAGGCCTCCGCGCGCCTGCCTGCATTGAATTATTCAAGGACCCTCTATATACTGTCATCGGCGAGTTCCGGTTTTTCCGGATGCAACTCACCGGTACATCAGGTTTTTCCTGGAGGTCTTTTCAATGAAATCGATGTTTGGCTTGCTGATCGCTTCCGTCGGTCTGCTCGCCTTCTCGGCGCCGGCATTCGCGCATCACTCCTTTGCCGCCGAGTATGACAACGCCAAGCCCATTACTCTGACCGGCACGGTCACGAAAGTCGAATGGATGAATCCACACGCCCGGTTCTACATGGACGTGAAGGACCCCAAAGGCGCCATAACCAAATGGGAGTTTGAGCTGGGCAGCCCCAACGGCCTCGCGCGTCGCGGCTGGACCAGACACTCCATGAAGGAAGGCGAGCAGGTCGTCGTGGACGGCTACCTCGCCAAAGACGGATCCCATCTCGCGAACGCCAAACACGTCAAACTGGCCGACGGACGAAAGCTTTTTGCCGGTTCGACGGACGACGGAAGCCCGCAGAAGTAGCCGCGGGACCCGGCGCCTGAATCCCGAAAATTCCATACGCCGCCCGCTCAGCGCCCTCCCGGCGCCGGGGGGCGGTTTTGTGCAAACAGGGATTTGCTTTAATAAGCAGTGAGCTTCCAGTAAGCAGTGCGAACCCATCGCACGGGAGAAACGATGAGAATGAAGTTGACGTCAGAAACGTTGAAGGCGCAGATTGTGAAACTCTGGTCGAGGCCGTCAATCCTCGCGGGCACAATGATGGCTGCCTTGTTATTAGCCGGGTCCGGTTTGACCAGTCATGCCCAGGCCCAGGCGCCCGCACGGCCCAAAACGGCCGGAGAAACCTTCAAGAACGTCACCACGACGGCTCTGAAAAATCTCACCGTAGCGGATTTTCTAGGAGCCATGGGGGTCGTTTCCGACGACCTCGGCCTCGATTGCGCAGACTGCCATCCCGGCGCGGGCACTGACAAGGTGAACTGGGTCATCGACACGCCGCAGAAAATTACAGCGCGCAAGATGATCAACATGGTCCAGGCCATCAACAAAGAGAATTTCGGCGGCGCGCAGAACGTGACCTGCTGGACCTGCCACCATGGCCGCGAAACCCCCGCAACCAGCATCAGTCTCGATAAACTCTACAGCTCACCCAATGACGAGAAGAGCGACTTCGTGGCGCAGAGCGCCGGCGAGCCCACTGGCGCGCAGGTTCTCGATAAGTACGTCGCGGCGCTCGGCGGCCAGCAGAAGCTGGCGGGCCTGACGAGCTGGATTGCAAGCGGCGTCAGCCAGGGTTATGAAGGCTTGGGCGGCGGCGGCAGCTTCCAGATCATCGCCAAGGCTCCGGACAAGCGCGCCACACTCATCGTGTTCAAGGACCACCCCGAACGCGGCGACAGCACCCGCGCCTATGACGGCAAAATCGGCTGGATCAAGACGCCGCGCGCCGCCGTCACCGAGTATCAGATCTATGGAAGCGAACTCGATGGCGTGCGGGTGGACGCGCTCCTCTCGTTCCCGGCGAACATCAAGAAGGACCTGACGATTCTGCGCACCAGCACGGTGGACATCGGCGACCGCGACATGCAGGTGGTGCAGGGCAGCGGCCCGCACGGCATTCTTGTCACGCTGTACTTCGACAAGAAGACCAATCTGCTGGCCCGCATGGTGCGCTACAGCAACTCCCCCATCGGACACATCCCGACCCAGACCGATTACGCGGATTACCGCGAGGTGAACGGCATCAAGTTCCCGTTCCAGTACACGTTCTCGTGGCTCGACGGCCGTGATGTTTACAAGGTCAACGATGTCAAGGTGAATGTCCCGGTTGACGAGTCTGTCTTCGGCAAACCGAAATGAAATAGCAAAGTAGAGTAACAATGCAAGTCAGCAAGTCCCTGGTTGGTTTTACTCTGATGGCAGCGGCGGCGATTCTCATGCCGCCGCTGCTTTCCGCACAAGGACGGGGCAAGCCTGCCCCCGAACCCAAAGACAAAGCGAAACCCGCTCCCCGCCTGCCGGACGGCAAGGTGGATCTGGGCGGCAAGGGCGTCTGGGCCCCGATCTGGGTTCACGACTGGGCCGATCCGAAGTATGTGGAGAAGGCAGTCGACGTTCCCTTCACGCCGGAAGGCCTCAAGCTCTTCCAGTCTCGCCGCGCCAATCTTTCAAAAGACGATCCCGAAGGATTCTGCCTCCCTCCCGGCGTACCGCGCTACACGGGAACGCCGTATCCGTTTCAGATCATCCAGCTTCCCGACAAAGTCGTCATTCTCTATGAGGGCGCGAGCCACATGTACCGCACGATTTACATGGATGGCCGCAAGCACACCAGCCCCGACGCTCTGAATCCCACCTGGATGGGCGAATCGATCGGTCATTACGAAGGCAATGACACGCTGGTCGTCGATACCATTGGTTTTAACGGCAAGACCTGGCTCGATTATGTCGGCCATCCCACCAGCGACGCCCTGCACGTGGTGGAGCGATACAGCCGTCCCGATTACCTCACTCTGGCCTACGAAGCGACGATCGAGGACCAGAAGATGTACACCCATCCCTGGACGACGAAGTTCTACGTGAAGTTCAAGCCCGGCTGGGACCTCCTGGAGTACGTCTGCCTCGAAAACAACAAGGATCTGACGCACATCGGGGCGACCACTCCGAAATAGCGAAGCTTTGCGCGGCCGCCGTCAGGCACGATCGGCCGCGGCCGCGCGCATCGCTTCGCGCAATCTTCTTTCGAGAACCAGTTCGGAACGGAAGTTCTCCCACCGCAGATTGTGCCCCGCGGAGCCCGCAAGGGCTGCTTCCGGAATCATTCCGATGAGCTCGCTGCCGGCAATTTCGACGCCTTTTGCGTCGCATTCCTCCTTCACGGCGTCAAAAACCACATAGAGCGGAGTCCGCTCGAAATCCACAAGATTGATGGAAACCTGGACCTGACCGCGCGATTCAAGCGGCAGGCCGATCGATTTCACCGCCGGCAGGCCGCCGGAAGACTCCCGAATCCGGCGCGCAATGCCGCGCGCGAATAAGACCTCCGTCGTCCGCAGGTTGATGTTCCAGGCGACGAGAAACTTGCGCGCGCCAACCACGCTGGCCCCGGCAGTCGGGTGGCGGCCTTCTCCGAAATCCGGCGGGAGGCCCGCCGGCGCGAGCTTCCGGACATTTTCGAGGCGCTGGCATTCGGGCCGGAGCGCAGCGGCTTCGTACAGATAAACCGGAATGCGGAGTTCATCCTGAATGCGTTTTCCCAGAGCGCGCGCGAGCGCGGCGCATTCTTCCAGCGTGATGCCCTCGACGGGAACGATGGGAACGACGTCCGCCGCGCCGATGCGGGGGTGAACGCCCGCGTGGCGGCTCATATCGATCCTGGCCGCGGCTTCTCGCACGGCCGCGAAAGCGGCTTCCGTAACGGTGGCCGGAGGGCCCGCAAATGTCAGCACGGAGCGGTTGTGGTCCGGATCTGACGTGGTATCCAGCAGAACGGCGCCGGGCACGGCCGAGACCGCGCGGCCGATCGCCGAAACAATGACGGGATCACGGCCTTCCGAAAAATTGGGCACGCATTCAACGATCAACTTCGTTTCTCTCCTTCTCAACTATGCTTGCTCAACTATGCTGGTTCAACTACGCTTGCCGCTGGCTCAAACACGTTTACCGCCCGGCCTCCCCGCACGGCGCTTGATCGCATGCGGCAGATGCTTCAGAAGCACGGCGCCGATTTTGTATTTCCAGCCCGGCACGACGATGACCCGGCCGCGTTCGAAACCCTCGAGCGAGGCATCGACCACGTCATCCGCCTTCATCCAGAGAAAGGCGGGAATGCGCTTCGCGTCCACCCCCATCGTCTCGTGAAATTCGGTGGTGGTGAAGCCCGGACAAAGCGCCTGAACTCTTACCGGGGATCCCAGACCGCGCAGTTCCATGTCGAGCCCTTCCGTGAAACTGTTGATCCACGCCTTGGTGGCGCAGTAGCTGACATTGCCCTGGCCCTGTATGAACGCCGCGATCGAAGAGACGCTGATAACGCCGCCCTGGCCGCGCGGAACCATGCCGGCCAAAGCGGCACGACTCAGGCGCATCGTCGCCATCACGTGAACCTCGTGCATCGCGATCTGATCTCGCAGATCGGTCTCCCAGAAGCGCCCGAGGCTCCCGAATCCGGCATTGTTCACGAGGAGGTCGAGCGCCGGACGGTCCTGAATGACGCGCTCGATTGCCGAGATTCCGGCATCGGTGGAAAGATCCGCGGGGAAGACTTCGCAGCGCGCCGGCAGCCCGGCGGCGAGCGCACGCAGGCGCTCCTCGCGGCGGGAGACCAGCAACAGATCATAGCCCCGCTGGCTGAGTTTGCGCGCGAATGCGGCGCCGATTCCGCTGGAAGCGCCGGTAATGAGAGCAAGATGGTTCATCGAATGCCGTCGCTTCGCGCCCCTCCAATGACCCGGAACATCCTACAGCGTAAACCGCCCGGAGGCGCCGAGTGTATCGTGACAATTTGGCAGCCTCTCTGTATGACGAAGTCGCGTATCCGGGTCAGCCGTTCGCCCAGACTCATCCGGACCGCCTCGCAACCATCGCGGCCCTTTGCGGGTTGAAATTCACGCCGGTAAAGACGTGCCGCGTTCTGGAACTGGCCTGCGGCGATGGCGGCAATCTCATCCCGATGGCGGTGGCGTTGCCGGACGCCCGGTTCACGGGCGTCGACCTTGCGGCAACGCCGGTCGCCGAGGGCAACCGCACGATCGCCGCTCTCCATCTGAAGAACATCGAACTCCGGGCCGCCGATCTTCTGGAAGTCGATCGAAGCTGGGGCGAGTACGACTACATCATCACGCACGGGCTCTATTCGTGGTCACCGCCCGCGGTTCGCGACCGGATTCTCAAAATTTCGAAGGAGAATCTGGCGCCCGATGGGGTGGCCTATGTCAGCTA
>CAZXCO010000315.1:0-2791 GCA_964639095.1 uncultured Solibacteraceae bacterium | reverse complement strand
ATCCAGTGCCGCTGCTGCTCTTTGGTGGTGGTCCGCCGCTGTCCCCATTCCCGTGCCAACGTTTGACGGACTCGGGCCCCATGGGGATTTTCTGAATGCACTCAATCGCGCAGCACACCTGAACGCGCTGGCTGCTTTCTCAACTGGATTGGCGGTTCTGGTGGCCTTTCTCCGAGAGTACAGATCGCGAAGACGGTAAGTGGTGCCTTTGCTCCAACGGCAAAATTGCTGGTGAGGAATGTCGCAGGAATCAGTCGCAAAGCGACGACGGTATCGCATTTACTTTGCCGCGCTTCCAGGAGCTTGCTTCTGCTGTCGCGCCCACTCCTTGCGGAAAGCCGCCTGGCGCTCTGCCACGTAAGCCCGGTATCCTTCCGGATCGATAAACGGATTCGGGCTGCCGGGCTTCATCCTCGCGTATTTCGCCTTGAGGCCGAAGTAGCCTCCATGGGCGCCAAGAAAGATATCGCAGGGCAGACCCTTGAGGACGGCAAACGTTCTCACATAATCCTGTGCAATTCCGGGATAATTCCGATTGCCGACCAGAATATAGCCGGGATTCACGTTGGGGCTGCCGACGATGACGACATTCAGCGACCGGCCTCCCTCTTCCACCTGCATGGTCCACGTCGTGCAGCCCTTCGTGTGACCGGGAGTCAGGTGGGCCACCAGCTTCGACCCGCCCAGTTCCACCATGTCCCCGTCATGCAGAATGCGATCGACGTGCGCGCCGGGACGGCCAGGCGCCGTGCTCTCCTCTTCAGGTACGTCGGCCTCCATCACCATCAGGCGTGCGCCGGTTTCCTTCCGGATGACTCCGGTCGCGGCGTCGTGGTCGCCATGGGCGTGGCTGATCAGAAGAATCTTCGTGTCCCCGTATTTGAACCCGAGCTGCTCGATGCTCTTGCGGATCAGCGGCAGATCCTGCTGGAAGTCGGAGTTGATCAGGATGTTGCCCGCGGGTGTGTGAATCAGATAGACGGCGAGATCGGCGGTTCCCACGTAATAAAGGTTTCCCGCAATGCGGAATGCCGGAAACGGGCGATGCCAGTCCGCGTCGCCCTGCGCAAAAAGAGCCGAAGCGAAGATCAAAAGGAACCAAAAGCTGCGTCGGACCATACCCTGCCTGAGCCTCCTGTCAATGAATACGAGTGTATACGTGAAGCCTCAGAGAACGGCAGCCGCGGAAGTCGCGAGCCGCTGTGCGGCGCCGCTGGCTTCGCCGCTCACAATCAGCGCGCTGACCTTCGCATGCTCGAAGCCTGCGACCTCGAGGGTGGCGAAATGGTCCGCATGAACAGTCGCGGAACCGGCCGCCGGCACGGCATTCGGGTGGCGCAAAAAGAGCGAAAAATCGCCGCGCGCGCTCGAATAAACCAGATGGAGGAAGATGCGCCCGTCCAGCCGGCAAAGCCTCGCCTGGGCCAGCCGGTAGCCCGCGGGCGCAAAAGCCGTGACGACAGTTCCCTGCAGGCCCACGCGCCCGGCGAGAGCCTCGATCGCATTCTGATCCGTGATCCACCTTCTCGGCTGTCTCTCGATGAGTTCCATCCGGTGATCGCGCGCCGCGGCGGCATAAACCGGCGCCAACTTCGCGGGGGCGAGGGCGCGATAACCAACAACCGCCATCGTCAGTGCGGCCGCGAGTCCGGCTGCCGCGAAAACCCGGTGGCGGGCCGGTCTTCCGGCGGCCTGCGCCTGCTCATCGAGGATTCTCTGGCGGAACCGCGCCTCTACGCGCGAACTGTCCAGGGGCTCCGCCAGAATGCTGGCCCGCACGAGCGCATCGAGATTCGCATCCTGCGCCAGCTCGCGCCGGCAGGATGCACACTCCGCGAGATGGGCCGAAAAAACTTCGGACTGTGCCGGCGCCAGATCTCCCGCAAGATAGAGCGGGTTGAGTTTCGTTATGTCGCTGCAGTTCATTGCATCGCCTGATATCTGACGCCCGCCAGTTTCTCGCGCATCGCCTGGCGAGCGCGGCTTAAACGGGACATCACTGTGCCGATCGGCACCGAAAGAATCCCGGCCATCTCGCTGCAGGTAAATCCTTCAACCACACCCAGCAGCAGGACGGTCCGATGGTCGAGTGGCAGACCGTCGAGAGCCTGGGAAACGTCCATGGCTTCGTCGTAGGCCGGAGAGGCCGTTCCGAAGTCCGCCTTCATTGGGAGCAGATCGGGGGCGCTCTGCACCTTTCGCCCCTTCGCATGGAAATCGTTAAACAGGATGCGGAACAACCAGGCGCGGGCGTTTGTTCCGGGCTGGAACTGATGAAAACTCCGCCAGGCGAGCAGGAGGCAATCCTGCACCAGGTCCTCTGCAGCCCACGGATGCGCAGTGAGACGGCGCGCGACACGCAGCAGGCTTTGCGTGTGGCAGAGGACGACACGCTCGAACTCCGCGTCGTGCCTGGTCGCAAATTGCGCCGCCCGCCTGTTCACAAGTTGCTCGAAACGAAACAACTGAGGGCCGTGAGGCGCTGCCGCCCCACGGCTCAGCAGGAGAAACCGCTTTATCCCTTCTTCAGCTCGTCAAGCGCGGCCAGCACTTCGGCGCTGTGCGGCGTCGGATTGACTTTTGTGAATACCTTCCGGATTACGCCCTTGGGATCGATGAGGAAGGTGTTCCGCGCCGCCACCACGTTCTGGCCGAATTTCTGCGTGGAACCGTACTCGTTCACGACCTTTTTGTCCGGGTCGGAAAGCAACTTGAAGGTCAGGTTCTCTTTCGTGCAGAACTGAACGTGGGAATCCACGCTGTCCACGCTGACGCCCAGAATGGCGGTCTT
>CAZXCO010000314.1:0-13063 GCA_964639095.1 uncultured Solibacteraceae bacterium | reverse complement strand
GCCGGCAAAGACGAGATCGTGCTGACGGCCGACACCACCGTGACGCTCGGCGGCGAGATTCTGGGGAAGCCGCTGGATGCCGCCGATGCGGCCCGCATGCTCCGGGCTCTTGCGGGCAACCGGCATGAAGTGCTGACGGCGATCTGCCTGAAATACGGAAGTCGCGTCGAGTCGGATCTCGACTGCACCTCGGTCTGGTTCTCTCCGATGAGCGAGTCGGAGATCGCGGAGTACGTTGCCTCGGGCGAGCCCATGGACAAAGCCGGGGCGTACGGAATTCAGGGCCTGGCTTCGAAGTTCGTCGATCGCATCGAAGGTTCTTACAGCAATGTGGTGGGGCTGCCCGTCGCGCTCGTCTGGCGCCGCCTGCGCGCTATTTCAGCTCGGTCATAACCGCGCTCCCGCCGCCGCGCACCAGCAGTTCTGTGTGTATGCGGTTCCGGGGACTGAATTTCGTCTGTCCATCCTTATACTCGCTGAGTGTCGCCTTGCCGTCGGGCGTCGTGGACTTCAGGACCGTGGGCTCCTGGTAGACGACCACAACGTCCTTGTCGTGGAAGTGCATCGGCGTGGCCTCGCCGGGATTCCAGTGATAGCTCCAGACCGTCACGCGGTCGTTGTCGATCAGTTTCTTGATGTGGGGCCGCGGGAATGCATTCGGATAACCGGACTTGTTCACAAGCGGCGGGATCCGGTGGTCCTTGAGCTCGATCACGATGGTTCTCTCCCCGTTTGCGCCGGGGACGTTGCCTTTGTGCCCGAAGAACGCCGTACCTTTCCGTGTAAGGGATACAGCGACAAAATCGTGCGCAGCAGGCGGAAGTTTGCTTGTCGTATCCCAGACCCTGACCTGCTCGTTGTCGATGATGGGCTCGGCCGCCTGAATCGTAAAGGAAACCAGAAGAGCGAGAAGAAAGGTTTTCAGCACGTTGCCTGTGATTCTATCGCTACACTGGTCGTGAATGGGAGAGCCTGACATCCGTATCGCCGCCGGAGATCCCGATTTCGAAGAGCGTATCCAGCGCCTCGCCGACCGGGTCCATTCTCGCTTCCGCTATCACTCGATCGAGCTTCCCGACGGCAGCGTTCTTCCCGGCCTGCAATCTGTGGAACACCTCCGCTGGCGTCTTGACCTCTTCGGGCTTCCCGGCGATCTTCGCGGCAAGCGTGTCCTCGACATCGGCGCCTGGGACGGATGGTTCAGCTTCGAGTGCGAGCGCCGCGGCGCGGAAGTCGTCGCGGTCGATTGCATCGCCCTCGACACTTTCCAGGAGGCGAAGGAACTCCTCAACTCGAAGGTTGAATACCTGACCCTCGACGTGAACGAACTCTCCACGCGCCGCTTGGGCCGCTTCGATATCGTTCTGTTTTTCGGCGTGCTCTACCATCTCCGCCACCCGCTTCTCGGACTGGAAAAGACGGTGGAACTCTCGACCGATCTCGTTCTGGTGGAGTCCTTCGTGATCCAGCCGGAAAGCCGCCGCATTCCGGCCGTCATGGAATTTTACGAGCGCGCCGAGTTGGGCGGCCAGGTCGATAACTGGTGCGGGCCCTCGCCCGAGTGCATTGTCAGCATGTGCCGCTCCGCCGGCTTCGCCCAGGTCGAGTTGAAGGATGTCACCAACCAGCGCGCGTCCGTGATCTGCCGGCGGCGCTGGCCCGCGCCCGATCCGGCTCCCTCCGTGGAAGCGCCGCAGCTTCACGCGGTAATCAATAACCGCACCTACGTGTCGGCTTTTCATCCGTTGAAAGACGAATATCTCTGCTGTTATTTCAAGAGCATTGAGCCCGGCCTGACCCCGGACTGGCTGTTCGTCGAGGTCGATGGATACGGCACGCATGCGCTCGTTGTGGCTCCGAACGGAACCGCGGAGGACGGCATGACCGGATATCAGGCGAACTGCCTCCGCCCGCCCGGCCTCGCCGCGGGTCCCCACGAGGTACGCATCCGGACGCGCCACAGCGGCCGGAGCAATGCGGCCGTGTTCACCATGCTCGATGAAGAGGGCCGCGATGTCTCCCTGACCAGCGCCGGCCTTCCGTTGGAAGCACCCGAATTGTGCAGCGCGGAATTCCGGCCGCCGGGCGACCTCCGTTTCGCGGTCAATCGCGGCGGGTCGCTCGTCTGCTACTTCCGGTCACCGGCGCGGTCTGTGATGCACCGGGACGTGTCCGTCGATATCGCGGGGCAAATCGTCGCAGCGAATACGATCAGCTTTCTCGGGGACCGCGTCTGGCAGGCCAATATCCTGCTCGACCGGCCGGTGGCTGCGGAGACGGAGATTCGTCTGCGGCTCGGGGAGGGCGAGTGGAGCCAGATCTTACCGGCGCGCGCGATTCTCTGATCATCCGCGTGGATGACGAAATCGAACTGCGGCCCGCCGCCGCCGCGGATTGCGCGAAGCTCTCTGCCGCGATCGATCGCAATCGCGCCCGCCTGCGGCAATGGCTCCCCTGGGTGAACGACACGTTTCACGCCGGCGACCTGCGGCAGTTCCTGCAGCAAAAAGAAATCGAGAACGCCGCGCGCGCCAGCCTGACCACCAATATCTGGCTGCGCGGCGAAATCTGCGGCGCCATCGGCTTGCATGCCATCGACCGCAGGCACCGGAACACCAGCATCGGCTACTGGCTTGACGAGGCTTATGGAGGCCGGGGCATCATGACTCGCTCCTGCCGCGCTCTTGTGACCGAAGGATTCCGGAGGTACGGCCTGCACCGCATCGAGATTCGCTGCGCGACCGGCAACACGCGAAGTACGGCGATCCCCCGCCGCCTCGGTTTCGTCCAGGAAGGCATCCTCCGGGAAGCCGAGTGGCTCTACGACCACTGGGTCGACCTCCGCGTTTTCAGCATGCTGGAGCAGGACTGGAAGCCGTCAGCGATGTGACGGCCCGCCCTTGCTTCAATCGCAAGAGCCAGGCTACTACACGAGTGAGTTTTCGTTTCCGCAGCACATCCACCGTACCCGGGTGGAAGTCGAGTGACACCCCGCATAACGGTTTGCACGCGCACTAGTCCATATCAGCCTGCTTGACTTGACTCGCGCTGAAATTTCTTATATTGTCGCAGCAGTCTCTTTCAACTTACGTCGTTCAGTTGCTCTCCGGTCCCAGGCTTTTGGTGGTCCTGACCTGGCCGGAGTTATCGCTGCTTTGGATCCTGGCTCCTGCAGAGCCGGGTTGAGGGTCTTGAACTTATGCATATAAGCAAACGCATCGTTTTCGGGTTACTTCTTGCCGCCACCATGGCGTTTTCCCAGAGCGACCGGGGCACCATCACGGGCACAGTCACGGACTCCACGGGAGCCGTGATTCCCAACGTTCCCGTGCAGGCAAAGAACTCGGGAACCGGTGTCGTCTACGAGGGCGCAACCTCCACCACCGGTAATTACACAGTTTCACAGCTCCCTGCCGGGACATACGAGTTATCCGTGTCGGCGCCAGGATTCAAGAAATACACGCGCGCGGGCGTGACCGTCGAAGTTGCGCAGGTCCTTCGCGTGGACATCGCCCTCGAAGTCGGCGCTTCCACGGAATCGGTCACCGTCACCGCCGCTGCAACACTGCTGAACACGGAAACCGGCGACGTGCGGCATGACATAAGGGCCGACAGTCTCGACGATCTGCCCGTCATGGGAATCGGCGCCGGCCAGGCCGGCAGCAGCGGTATCCGGAATCCGAATGCGATGGTGAACCTGATTCCCGGAACGTTTTACATCGCGAATTCCGAAGTCCGTATCAATGGCGCTCCCGACAACACGCAGTCGTTCCGCATTGAGGGCCAGGACGCATCGAACACGGGCACGCCCGGCGTGGCCGCGCAGACCCAGCCCAGCGTCGACGCCATTCAGGAAGTCGCGATTCAGACCAGCAACTACGCCGCGGAGTACGGGCAGGCGGGCGGTGGCGTTTTCAACCTGACGATGAAATCGGGCGGTAATGATTTCCATGGAAGCGCCTACGACTACTTCGTCAATGAGATTCTGAACGCCAACCAGCCGTTCACCGGCAAAGTCCGGCCCCGCAACCGCCGGAACGATTACGGTTTCACCATCGGCGGCCCGGTCTGGATCCCGAAAGTCTACAACGGCCACGACAAGACGTTCTTCTTCTTTAACTTCGAGCAGTTCCGTGAAAATCTCGCGATCGACACGCAGCAGGAAACGGTGCCCACAGCGGCTTACAGGGCCGGCGATTTCAGCACCGCCATCCCGCCAGGCCTCGCTCCGATCGGCACCGACCCGGCCGGGCGCCCGATTATGGCGGGAGAGGTGTACGACCCCAACTCCTTCCAGACTTCGCCCACTGGTACGGTCTATCGGAATCCTTTCCCCAATAACACCATTCCGACGAGCCGCTTTGATCCGGTCGCGGCCAAGATCCAGAGCCTGTTCCCCGCCCCGATGAATAACGGCATCGTGAACAATTTCCTTCCCAGCATTCCCACGACGCGCGTGACGGAAATTCCCTCCCTCAAGCTCGATCAGGTCGTCGGTAACAACGGAAGGCTCTCCTTCTTCTGGCAGCGGACCCAGACCTCCGCTCCGGTTTCGGCTACCTTCGGTCAGATTGACGGATTGCCCGATCCTCTTGCCACCAATCTCGGAACCTTCCAGAATGCGCCGCTCTATCGCCTGAACTACGACTACACGCTCTCGCCCACCGTGCTGCTGCACTTCGGCGCCGGCTATCGCTCGAATTACTTCTTCGTCCCCTCGGTCAATGAAGAAGGTCAGGTCGCGAGCTACGACGCCGAAAAGGAACTGGGACTGAAAGGCGGATTGACCAACATCTTCTTCCCGCCGTTCTCCGGCCTCTGCCAGGGCGGCACGATCAACTCCTGCAGCGGTCAGGGAGGCATGATGAATTTCGGCGCCGCAGCTTACGCCACCAATATCAGCCAGGTGCCGTCGTTCAACACCAGTCTCACCAAGGTCAAGGGAAACCATACCTATAAATTCGGCGGCGAGTTCCGTACAGAAGGGTTCCCCGGTCACGTCAAAGCGAACACCTCCGGAAGCTACGGATTTTCGCCGAACCAGACCGGTCCCTATCTCAGCGGGTCCGTCGTCAATGCGCAAAACCCCCCGGGATTCGGGTATGCAAGCTTCCTTCTCGGTCTTGTCAATAACGTGAGCATCTCCAACCCGGTTGACCCGCGCGTCGGCAAGAAGGTGCTCGGTCTCTATGCGCAGGATTCCTGGAAGATCACCCGGAACCTCACCATGGATTACGGCCTGCGCTATGACTATTCGACCTATCTCCAGGAGCAGTACGGCCGCTACCCGCTCTTCTCGCCGACGGCTCCGAACCCAGCGCTCGGCGGTATCCCCGGCGCTCTGGTGTACGAGGGACCCGGGGCCGGCCACTGCAACTGCAACCTTGCGAAAAACTATCCCTGGGCATTCGGTCCGCGCCTCGGAATTGCCTGGCAGGCCATTCCGAAAACTGTGGTGCGGGTGGGCTTCGGTATCATCTACGCCACAACCCCCAGCAACAACAACATCAACACCAACTCCAGTCTCGTCGGTTCGTCGAGTTCGGCGGTGGCGCCCACCCTCGGCGGCAGCATCACGACGTTGTCTCAGGGAATCGCCGCAGTGCCCAATATCTATCCTAAGCCCTGGCCGACTCTCAACCCGAGCCAGTTCAACATCAGCGGCACCCCATCCAGCACCACGCCGTACTTCATGGATCCCAACGCGGGCCGTCCCGCCAGACAGTACCAGTGGAGCGTTGGTATCCAGCGCGAAATTCTCAAGGACATGGTGATTGACGTCTCGTATATCGGCAACCGCGGCATCTGGTGGTCTGCCCCGGGACTCGAAAATCTCAACGCCATCGATCCCTCGACCCTGGCGGCGAAAGGTCTCGATCTGAACAATGCGGCGGACCGGGCGCTGCTCGCCGGTCCATTAAGCGCGGCTCTGTCGCGTGGCTTCACGGCACCCTACCCGACTTTCCCGCTCAGTCAGACCCTTGCCCAGTCGCTCCGTCCATTCCCGCAGTTCACGAACATCTATTCCTTCTGGACCCCGCTGGGTGATACCTGGTATAACGCGCTTCAGGTAAAGGTCTCGAAGCGGCTTTCGCATGGTCTGACGTTTGTCAGCACCTTCACGAAGCAGAAGACGCTGACCATCGGCACCGAGCGCGACCCCAACCCGGGCACGGCCGGCAATGCCCTGACGAACAACGTCTTCAACCGGCAGAACAACAAGTATCTCTCGGCGTTCGATCAGCCTCTGTTGCTCAATCTGTCTTTGACCTACACGACGCCCAGGCTGGGAGGAATCAACAAAGTTGCTTCCTGGCTGCTGCGCGACTGGACCTACGGCGTCTTCCTGCAATACGCCAGCGGACTCCCGATTCAGTCGCCGTTCGCGAACAACAACCTGAATACCCTTCTCTTCGATGCGGTTCCCGGCGTGGCCAACTCCGGAACCTTCGCCAACCGCGTGCCCGGCGCGCCGCTCTACACCGTGGACCTGAACTGCCACTGCTATGACCCGAGCACGACGTTCGCCCTGAATCCCGCCGCGTGGGTCGATCCTCCGGCCGGGCAGTTCGGAACTTCGGCGGCTTATTACAACGACTACCGGACACAGCGCCGCCCCGTTGAAAACATGAATTTCGGCCGTACCTGGAAAATCAAGGAACGCTATGCCTTCAACGTCAGAGCCGAATTCAGCAATATCTTCAACCGGGCATTCTGGAACAACCCGTCTGCGGCAAATGCGGCGCAGGCACAGAATCGTGCTCCCAACGGCAACGCCGTCTCCGGCTTCGGCTACATCAACACGACAACGTTCAGCGCCTCGACGGGCCCGAACATCCTGCCGCGGCAGGGCGTCCTCGTGGCACGCTTCACCTTCTGATCGTCCTTCCTGATCGTCTTTCTCCTGTTCAGCCGGCGGCCAAAAGCCGCCGGCTTTTTTTATGTCCGGACGTGATTCGGTGTCTCGGAGACGGGTGAAGGAAGAGAAGAAAGAGAAGGAAGAAAGGCAGCGCCCGCGGGAGTGCGGGCGCTGCGAAAAACAAAGGGGGAAACTTACTTCGGCTGGGCGGCGATCCGGATGTAAGGCCGGGGCGCTTTCCAGCCGCCGGGAAACTTCTGCTTCGCGTCTTCGTCCGACACGGACCCGGAAATGATCACGTCTTCGCCCGGCTTCCAGTTCACTGGTGTCGAGACCGGATGTCTGGTGGTCAACTGGATCGAGTCGACAACACGAAGGATCTCGTCGAAGTTCCGGCCCGTGCTCATGGGATAGCTGAGCATCAGCTTGATCTTCTTGTCGGGACCGATCACGAACACCGTCCGGACCGTGGCGTTGGTCGCCGGAGTGCGGCCTTCCGAGGTGTTTCCCGCGTCGGCCGGAAGCATGTCATAAAGCTTCGCGACTTCGAGCTTCGGATCGCCGATCATCGGGTAATTGACTTTCGCGCCCTGCGTCTCTTCGATATCCACAGACCACTTCGAATGACTGCTGACGGGATCCACGCTCAGCCCGATGATCTTGCAGTTCCGCTTCTCGAAGTCCGGCTGCAGCTTTGCCATGTACCCCAGTTCCGTCGTGCAGACCGGGGTGAAGTCCTTCGGGTGTGAAAACAGAATCGCCCACCCGTTACCGATCCATTCATGGAAGTTGATCGGACCCTGTGTTGTTTCTGCGGTGAAATTGGGAGCTTCATCATTAATGCGTAAGGACATAGTTTTTCTCTGAGTTGGCGTTCTCTGACCTGTGCGGCGGGTATTCAAATTGTACGTGATGGTCCGGATCGATTCAACTCGATCGGACGCTGCGCGCCTGCAGCATCAATTTTCCGAGGGGTGTTCCACGTGATCGATCATGAGAACTTCCACCGGCGCCTGTTCCGAGCGCAGGCGCAATCCGAGTTGTTCCTGTATCGCCGTAAACAGAGACGGCTCTTCCGCTGCCTTCTTGTCCGGCTGCGAAGTCCGCACGGGCGTCCAATGCAGTTGGAAGTTGAATACGCCCGCCGGGCCGGTCCGATCGATGACTGGCAATTCGGTCTGGCGCGCCAGAACTCTGGCGAACAAATCCATCCCGGTGTTGCGCGCCTCTATCGTGATTCGGGCATTGCTCGTCGTCGTGTTCGTTGCGGGCTCCCCACCCGCTGCTTTTTCAACTTTTGCCCCGCCTCTCGTGGCTTCCAGTATGAGAGCAGCCATGGTGCGCTTCTCGCGATGCACAACCAGATGGAATCTCTCCTTCAGGAGATTCTGCAGCATGAGCATCAGGACCGCATCGTCATCGACCGGGCGATCGGCTTTGGCCGCAATCTCGAAGCGATCCGAGGCAAGCCAGCCTGGACCTCCGGAAATCTGGTTCGGCCCCACACCCCAGGCGCTCATGATGCAGCGCTGCAGCGTTACGTTGCTGGCGTCCAGCCGGCCGTGCCCGGTCCGGATTCCGCTCGACGAATCCGGATCGGCGCCGGCGTGCTTGACTGAAGCCGCTTCGAACGCGGAGTTGGCTGTCGCCTGAACGAGACACAGGGGCGTCTGCAGCTCATGCCTTTGCCCGGAGCGGCTTCTCAAAAGGTGGAACTTCCGGGGCGCGCCCGTTGAGAACTCTGCGGCCATGGAAGAGACTCGTCCGGCGCGGGAGCATGTCGTCGATGTTGGTTTGAACGATGTGCTGGATATAGTCACTGTAGCTCCTCATCAAACGGTCGTTCTCCGCATCCGCCGGCGTCAGGCCCTCAAGCGGCACCGGCGGCAGAATGCGCACGTGCCACTTAACCGGCAGCGGAATCGGAGCCAGCGGAAACATGGGCGCAATCGGCAGATACGGCCACCCCAGTTCCTTCACCACCCAGCTTGAATCGATGCGCCCGATAATCGGAAAAATTTCCGCGTGCCCGATGACCGCAGACGGAATCACCGGGGCCTGATTCTCCACTGCCATGCGCGCAAACTCGCTCCTCGCGAAACTGCGCAGCCGGTAAGTGGTTTTGTAGGGCGAAAACGTTCCACGGATGCCTTCGGGAAAGATGCCCACAATCTCGCCCTGATCAAACAGGCGGTGCGCATTCTCCTGACTCGCCACCACGCCCCCGAGTTTGGTCAGGAAGTTCGCAAGAAACGGCGTGCGAAGCAGCGAATGGATGATCAGAAACCGTGGTACGCGCTTCGTGTGCGTAAAGAGCAGCGACAGATGCATCACCGCATCGAGGGGCATGAAACCGCGATGATTGGAGACAAAGAGCGCCTTGCCCGCGGCCGGAATATTCTCCATGCCCTCGGATTCAATCCTCCAGTAAATATTGCGGAGAAAGGCGAACCACCAGCCCCAGGCCCGGATATAGTCCACATCCAGGCCCCAGTCGTCGTACCTCTTTCTGAGCTTCTCCGGATGCGCTCGCCGTTTGGTGGCCAGAAACGCCTTCAGTGCCTCCACTGTCGACTGCGACGGCCGGAACCCCAGTTCGCGCGCGGCCCGCTCGCCGGAGACCGTGCAGTTGAAAACCAGCTCGGCCAGTCTGGCGCCCGGTGGAACGCCAATCTGTCGCGTTCCCGCCGCCCGCATCGCCGTCTTCAGCGGAATAGCACCTTCGCCCGCCGCATTGAAGATGCCGGTCGCATCCGATTCCACGGCCGCCGCAAGAGCGCTCGCGGCATCCTGCACGCTCAGGAACTGCAGATTGGGATCGCGGCCCGCCACCCGTGTCGCTGTACCCCGCAGAAGCTTTTGAACGACGAGATCGCCCTCTTCCGCCGCCAGAACATTGGTCAGGCGGACCGCCGCCCAGCGTGGATTTCGCGCCGCCGTCTCTTCCGACCGCAACCACCGCTGCGCGCGATCTTTCGGCGGCAGAAGCGAAACGCGCGACTCCTCCATCAGGCCCGGGTTCTTGGGGTTGGAGCCGTAGGCATAAGCATGGCTCCGGATCACGAGGCGGCGAAGATCGCTCCGGGAGGCGATTTTTTCGAGTTCACCGATCTCCCCGGGAAACCAGACAACAGCCTCCGCTCGAGGATCGAGGCCCGAATCGAGCACCGTGTGCCCCCGCTGGCCTAACTCCGCTCGCACGGCCCGCGCAACGGGGCCGTTGAAACCGCAGACGGCAATCTTCATGGAGACGTCGCTCCTGTTATGTGTTTTTTGTTACACCGCGAAGAAAAGTATCACACATCTGGCGCAGGACGCGCTCATCGTCAAGGACCTCGACGTCTTTCCCCCCGAACAGCTCATGCATGAGAAGGATGCCCGTCAAAGAAGCGAGAAACATCGCCGCCGCGGCTTCCACGTCCACGTCGTCACGCACTTCCCCGAACTGTTTCCGAATGCGGAGAAATTCCGTGAAAAGCAGCCTGCCCTGCACAATGAACGTGCTGTAGAAGAGCGCGCCGACTTTCGGGTCCTGCATCGCCTCGGAAAGGAGCTTGCCAAGAAACGGAAGGCGCCGGCGGTACTGATCCAGAATCACCCCGGCGAGGATGTGCAGCTCGTCCGCCAGCGTTTCACCGGGCATGCGCAACTGCGGATCCTGCGCCGCCGCGGCCATCAGTTCCAGTTCCCGCTCGAGAACGGCTTTCAGAATATTCTCGCTGGAATGAAAGTGCCGCACGATATCGAATGCCGCCACGCCGCACGCTTTGCTCAGCTTGTCCAGCGTGATGTCGCGCAGGTCTTCTTTTGCGAAAAGCTGCATGGCGTGGTCGAGCACGGCCTTTTGCCGTTCGGCGTCCATTGGCCTCATTTACGAATCGATTCCTCCGTCGCGTCCATCCTGGCCGGAGCGTTGAACGCAAAATACTGCGCAGCGAGTCCTTTGCCGCTCTGCGCCGCCTCGCCCTGATCGCGCCCGGTCAGGATCGCACGCGCGACGCGCTGCGCCGAGAGGATCACCGGCGTAATGCCGCCTCCTGGCTGTGTCCAGTGGCCAGTCAGATAAACATTATCCACGGGCGTATAGATCGGAAGACGCTGGGAGCCGAGTTGTTCCGGCGACATTTCCCATCCGAGCATGCCGCCGTTCAAATTATTGGTGAACCGGTAAGACGTGTGCGCGCTGGCGCTGGTCTGCACCACGATGTGCTCGTCGATCCCCGGATGCACTTCCCGGAGTCTCGACATGGTCTTCCCCTCCAGCCAGGCCTTGTGCGCCGGCCAGTCCGTCACCTCATCCACCCGGACGGGCGATGGCCGCTGCACAATCAGAATCTGGCAGCCCGGCGGCGCAATCGAGGGATCGAAATGCGTCGGAATGAAAATCTTGAAGACGTTCACCATCACGTCGGAGATGTCGGCTTCGCTCCAGTAGTAGCCTTCGGATGCGGCGAGCCTTTCCGGGTCCATGCCGCGCAGCCCGATATGGGTCAGGAAACAGGCGAAGGTCGGCTTGAGCGAGAGCAGATGTTCGAGCATCCAGTGGCCGCAGGTCCGCTCGCCCAGCAGGTCGCGATAAGTATGCAGCGCGTCGGCGTTCGAAACGATCACGGGCGCGTCGAACTCGAAGACCTCCGGTTCCCGCTTCGAGACCGTCTGGATGCGGATGCCTTTCGCTTTTCCCTGCCCGGTCCGGATCTCCTCCACCTGCGCGCACTTCAGGATCTTCCCGCCGCGCGCCGTGAGAGCGCGTCCCAAATCGTCGGCGAACTTCTGCGAACTGCCCTTCGGATAGTAGTTACCGAGGAAATACGAGAGACGCAGCATGGCGTCGAAAACGTACGAAGTGCGATCGGGCAGCGAACCCCAGTGAGGCGCGTCACCCATCATGATGATCTTCAGACGCGGATCGCGGAAATGCTCGTCGAGCTTCGCCGTCATCGAGAAGCGTTCCAGCCGCTCGGCTTGATCGTTTGCGACGCCCTTGAAGTAGTACAGCAGCCCGTACATATACGCCTGCTTCAGTTCGGTGAAATAGGCGTCGATGTTCGCCGCCTCGTGCGGAAACCAGGCCTTGAGCCGCTCCACATACGGCGCGAATTCGGCGGGCACCGCGAAAGCCGGCATGCCGGGCAGATGGAACTGATCCACCGGGTCCATCTTGATCCACTCGGTCTCGATCCCGAGATCCTTCACGATCCGGCCGGTCAGCGTCGCCGGGTTGCCGAGCAGAGGATAAAAATGCGTCGCCGCATCGAAGATAAAACCCCTGCGGCGGAAGGTGGAGCAGAACCCGCCGAGCATGTAGTGACGCTCCACAAGCAGGACCTTCATGCCGCCGCTCGCCAGCAGATTCGCGCAGAACAGCCCCCCGATGCCCGCGCCGATGACGATTGCGTCATAGCCGCGCGGGTACTCGCGCCCGAAGATGACGTGCGGCGCGCTCAGGTAAGCCCCCCGTCCATGTTCCAGACCTGTCCGGTCACATAACGCGCCTCGGCTCCCGCGAGATAGACCGCAAGCCGGGCCACGTCGCGCGCCGAGCCCGGGCAGCCCATCGGAATCTGTCCGTAGAGCTTTTTCCGCGTCGCGTCATCGATCGATGCCGTCATATCGGTCTCGATGAAGCCTGGAGCGATCGCGTTCACCCGGACGTCGAACCGCACGACCTCCTTCGCGAGCGCCTTCGTAAACCCGATGACGCCCGCCTTCGATGCACTGTAATTTGTCTGGCCCGCCATCCCGATGACGCCGCTGGCGCTGGTCACGTTCACGATCGAGCCGCCGCGGCGCACCATCTCTCCAATCAGCGCGCGTGTGTAGTTGAACGTGCCCGTCAGGTTGGTGTCGATCACGTCCTGCCAGGCGGCCGGATCCATCCGCATCAGCGGCGCGTCCTTTTTGATCCCGGCATTGTTGACAAGCACCGCCAGAGGGCCGAGCGCCGCCTGCGCCTCTTTCACCACTTCCGCGGCACGCGCGAAGTCGCGGACGTCCGCTTGAAAGCCGGCGGCCGAACCGCGCCCTGCCGCGACCGCTTCCATCAGCGCATCCGCCGCTTCCTTGTTCGAATGGTACGTAAAAGCGACGGCGTAGCCCGCTGCGGCGAATTGTTCCACCAGCGCCCTCCCGATGCCGCGGCTCCCTCCGGTAATCAGTACGGCGTTCGCGCTGCTCAAAGCGGCCGGTTCCTCCCGTAGCGTT
>CAZXCO010000313.1:0-6585 GCA_964639095.1 uncultured Solibacteraceae bacterium | reverse complement strand
GCTTCTGGATCGCGCCCGCGCGCTGGCGCTCACCCTGCCGCAGTATCGCGGTCTATCATGAATGAAACCTGGTTACTGGAGAACTCGATGAAGAGAAACTGCCCGACCGCGCTGGCGCTTTCCGCCGCGTTCCTGCTCACGTGTAGCGCCCTTGCTCAGGTGACGCTGAATTCGGTGCGTGTTGGCGCGAAGGACACAGCCGCCCTGGCGAAATTCTACGAAGCTGCGTTCGGCATACAGGAGGTCAACCGGATCGCCTCGCCGGCGGGAGCGGAGATCTTCGTGAACTTCGGCGCGACCGCCGAAGCCGCCAGGGCCAACAAGAGCGAGCCGATCGTCATCATGCACCGCGATTCCGACGACCTGAAAGACCCGATTCCGCACGTGATCCTCAACGTGAAGAACATGACTGCGACG
Source organism: uncultured Solibacteraceae bacterium (assembly GCA_964639095.1). Lineage (GTDB taxonomy): Bacteria > Acidobacteriota > Terriglobia > Bryobacterales > Bryobacteraceae > BOG-234. Next base: position 6,168 of record CAZXCO010000313.1, on the reverse strand, counting down.
GTCGCGGCCGTGAAATCGGCCGGCGGCTCGATGGCCAGCGATCCTCGTCCGTTCCGGAACACCGGCATAGTCATCGGCATTGCCATCGATCCGGCCGGTAACCGCATTGAAATGATTCAGCGGCCGTGAGCCGGGGGCGCTCCTGGGCTCAACACATCGCCTGTGGGTGCGGGAACGCCCCGCCAGGTTCAGGTGTTCGCAAGGTTGTCATTCTGACGGCCGGCGGCATCATTGCCGGACTGTTTACGATTCGGGTCCCACGGGGTGAAAAGGATAGATCCGGGCATTCTGCCGGCGCAGAAACAGGCGCAGATTCAGGCCCCACATCGCCATGGAAATGAGCGCCAGGAGAAGGAATGCCGGCCATACCGTGCCGAGGCGATCGCGGAAAATGCCCAGCAGCAGGGGCGGGAAAAAACCTCCGAGGCCGCCCATCGCGCCAACGAGCCCGGTTACCGTACCCGTCTCGCGCGGAAAGTACTGCGGAACCAGCTTGAAAACGGCGCCGTTGCCCAGGCCCATCAGTGTCGCGCAGCCCAGCGCGCCGATGGTAAACGGAAGCATGGAAGGCCAGCCCAGCAGGAGCGCGAAGGGAACGACGGCGGCAAATACCATCGATAAAAGACGCGCGCCGCCGATGCGGTCGGCGAGCCAGCCGCCGGCCGGGCGAATCAAAGTCGCGAGCACGACAAAGCCGGCCGTGCGAAAGCCCGCATCCGCGGAATCGAGATGAAACTGATCCTTTAAAAGGCTCGGCAGGTAAATGGAAAACGCGACGAAGCCGCCGAAGGTCAGAAAATAAAATGCCGCGAGCGCCCAGGCGAGGCGCTCGCGCGCGAGAAAAGAGAACATTCCACCCATTTTTCCCGGGCGCGCGAAGACGGGAGCATTGCGGGCGGAGACCCCGAACAGGACGGCCCAGATAATCAGCACAACCGCCATGGAGCGAAAAATATTCTCCCAGCCGAGCGGCACGGCGAGCAGCGGTCCCAGAAAAACTGCCGCGGATTGACCGATGTTCCCCAGTCCGTATACGCCGAGCGCGCTGCCCTGCTGGCCGGAACTGAACCAGGGCGAAACGAATCCGACGCCGGCTGCAAATGAGGCGCCGGCTACCCCGAGAAAAAAGCCGCCGAGCAGCAGTTGCTCATAATTCTTCGCCATCGGCATGAGGAACGCCGCGATCGAGGCGAACAACATCAGTCCGGGAAAAACGAGTCGGCCGCCGAACCGGTCGGTCAGGATCCCGACAGGAAGGCGCGCCAGAGATCCGAGCAGCACGGGGACCGCGATCAGCAGGGATGTCCGGGTGGCGGACAGGTGAAAGATATCCCGGAATTCGGGAGCGAAGGCCGCAACCAGACCCCAGCCGGCAAAGCACACGGCGAAGGAGATGGTCCCCATCGCAAGCGCAAAAACCGGTCTGTGTTTTGGCGCCTCTGCCGGGACCATGGGCCTCCCTCTTCCGGATTATATAGAGGCGTCATGCCGGGGCGTGGATTTGTTCGATTCCGGCCGTGTGTCTCAGATGCGCGGCTGGCATCGCGAATGTCAGCAGAACGTTGGCCGCGAACAAAGTCACCGCCGCCAGCTCGAGTACACCGGAAACCGGCAGGCACAACCACATATGGCGAATGAATCCCTCGTAAGCGGGGATCTCGGCCACGACCCTCACGACGCAGCCGGCGTTGAGCAGGAGCAGCGATGCGAACATCAACCGCTTGCTGAAAAGTACTTTCATGCCGCAGAACGCGGGCAGAACCCTCTGCCCGATCGCGAACACCATCGTGGCAAGAAAGCCGACCGTGAGCGCATGACGGGAGGCGCCCCAGATCCCGCCGTGCCGGTCCCACAGCCAGGCGCAGATCGAGAGCAGGGAAGCGGCCATGAGCCACCCGTACGCCCCGCGAATGAAGTAAGGAAAAACCGGATGAATGCCCTCCGTTTTCGGCGGCCGGAGCGATGAATCCCACCCGTGCAGCGCCCGGATCGCAATGGCGGCGGCAATCGGCATGAATGCGACACTGATTGCCATGTAGCCCGCCAGAGCCGCAATGACGATCGCCCACGCCATTGCGAGAGCCGCAAAGAGGCCGCGGGATCGGGGAGCCGCGAGTCCCAGAAATACCGGGAGCCAGCGGGCATTGAATCCCCAGACTGCCGGGACGAGAAATCCCCAGATCGCCAGGATGAGCACGGCCTGATCGATCGCGTGCGGGAGAGCCGGTCCCTGGCCTTGAGCGGCAAAGAAGACCGCGAGCGCCGCGTTCGCAACCAGCGTCAGCAGGAACCCCAGAGTGGACGCAATCACCAGCAGCATCCACGGCTCCGGCCCATGTCGCGTCTCGCCGGGATTGCGCGCCGGCCGGTGCCCTGAAACCATGCGGAAGAAGCTCAGGAACGCCACCAGTTCCAGCATCGAGGCAATCGGAACGAGGATCCGCCAATGCCAGGCCGTGATGGTGGAGAACCAGCGCATGAGCAGCCCCGCGGTCCACAGAGCGAGACAAAGCCAGCCGGACGCGACCGCTATATGAGCTCGCCCGCCCATTTTCGACAGGGAGTAAAATCCGATCCCCAGAATGAACGTTCCGATCCAGCCGAATATCTGCGCATGGCCATGGGCCTGCAGCCACGCCGGTGAGAGCCGGTCGAGCGACTGGCGGCTGCTGATCGAAATGAGGTTCCACACGCCGAGAAATGTGCCGGGCAGCAGGAGGAAAAACAGGCCGGTGACGATGTATGCCGTCACCAGGGCCTGCAGTTTTCGCTCCCTGCCTGCCGCGTCGTCCATCGGGACCACCATCACTTGCCCGCCTTTTCCGTCTCCAGCGCCCGTGGAAAGAGAATGTTGTTCTCGAGATGAACGTGCCGGTGAAGATTGCTCTCGAATTCCGCCAGCCCGTGATACAGAGCGCGGAATGTCGGGCATGCGTCTTCCGGCGCCCGGTAGCCGTCCGACAGTGTTGAAAGCCTCGCCAGCAGGTCTCCCGCATCGTTATGGTCGGCCAGCATATGCGCGATCGGATTGCGCACCGAGCCGAAGAACGCAGGTGGAAAAGGATTCCCGGCCCGTACGGCGGCATCCATCGTATTCAGGTATGGAAACAAGACCTGCTCCTCCTTCAGCATGTGGATCGAGAGATCCTTGTACAACGCCTGGAAGACGTCTTCGATCGTGGTGACTTCGGGATGTACCCACTCGTGGCGGGTCCTCACTTTATGGAGCAGATCGAGCAGCCGCGGGCCTTCACGCCGGACGTAGTCGTGATGCTCACTGATAATGTGCGCCGTCAGTTCGGCGATCGGTGCGGCCAGCCATTTCTCCGGCTCAGCCGCTCCCGCGACTTCCTTCAGATTTTCCAGCATTTGCAGGACGCTTTCCGGCGAGACGTTCGCCTTGAAGCAGGCGTCCTTCAAAGGCATTTTTCCGCCGCAGCAATAGTCGATCCCGAGCGATTCGAAAATTCGCGCGCTGGCGGGGTTCTCGATTGCGATTTCACTGACGGTCCGTTCGGTTGGTGCTGCCATGGGTTTACCTCTGCATTCAGCGTAGGGCGGCCGTTCGGAACAGGGATTGACTTAAGTCATGCGCGGCCGATTTTGCCATCCCCCGGCAGCTTTTTCCAGCCGCGTAAACTGAAAACAGGGACGAAACGATGCGCGCGACAACGCATGGCGACGTCAGCAAATCGATGCCGGAATCTTCTTCGCAAGACCGTGAAGAGTCACCCGTCGCGGAATCGGCGCATCTGACCCTGGCGCAGAAAGCCGCGGCTCTCGCCCGGAGCCATTTATTCGAGGGCTGTTCCCGGGAGACTCTGGAATCCCTGGCGGATCTGGCGCAATTTCGCGTGCTGGGCCGGGGGGAAGTGCTGTTCCTTGACGGAGAGCCGGCGCGGGGGCTGTTTGTCATCGTCCATGGTTCCATCCGCGCCTTTCGCGTGAACGCAAAGGGCAGGGAACAGACGATTCATGTGGAAAGCGCCGGCGCGACTCTGGCCGAAGTCCCGGTATTCGACGGCGGGAACTATCCCGCCACAGCCGTCGCCGAAGAGCCATCCGGAATTCTCTTTATCAGCAAGGCCGATGTGCAGCGCTTTCTTGTGGCCAATCCGGCCGTTGCGTTAACGGCGCTGCGGCTTATGGCCGGCCGGCTGCGCCGTCACGCCGAACTCGCCGATTCGCTCGCGCTGAAGGATGTCGGTCAGCGGCTGGCCCGTTTTCTCCTGAACGAGGCGCGGGCGCGGGGCACACAGGATCTGGACTTTTCCAACCAGCAACTGGCGGCTCATGTCGGTTCGGTTCGTGAAGTTGTTTCGCGTACTCTGGCACGCCTGGCGCAGAGCGGCCTGATTGACATCGACGTCAGAGCGCGAGGGATTACCATCCTCGACGAACGCGCTTTGGAGCGCTTCGCTGAAGACGAGGCGCAACGGTGAACCGCCATCCGGCGGGACCCCGGAGCGGCCGGAAGTGGCGGGGCCGTTCGCACCCGGATTCCTGCGTCAAATCGCGCAGGCGTGAAGGGCTACCCCATTGGAGTCAACACTTTCCGGGTGGTTGCTGCCGTGCTGTGTCCATGTTGAGAGCAGCAGAAACCAAACCAGGAGTCGAAGCCCGTGTTCAAATGCGAAAACATTCTCTATCCGATTGAGTTCTCCCCGCGCGACGAGGCGATCGCACCGTTTGTGCTTTCGATGGCGCAACGGTATCACGCGCGCGTGTTTCTTCTGCACGTCCTGCAGCCCATACCGCCGATTTACGCCGGGATGGGCGGAATATATCCGGAAGTCTTCGATTACCAGGGACTCAGAGAGGATCTGCTCGTCGAAGTGCGCAAGTTCGCAGCCGCACAGTTGCCCAAAGTCGACGTGGAATGCGCGGTCGAACCCGGCGACGCGGGCGGGATGATCTGCGAGCTTGCGTGTAACAGGAAAGCCGATCTCATTGCGATGCCGACACATGGATTCGGGATCTTTCGGCGAACGCTGCTTGGTTCCGTCACGGCCAAAGTCCTGCACGATTCATCGCTGCCGGTATGGACATCCGCCCATGCGCCGGAGCCGTCGCATCGCGCTCACCCTCAACCGCGGCGGATCATCTGCGCGCTCGATATGAAAGCGGAAGGCCGTCGAACCCTCGAGACGGCGGTAGCGCTGGCGCAGGACGCCGGCGCCGGGCTGGAACTCGTTCATGCGCCGGCGGATACGGTTCCTCCCGACGCCGCGGAAGCCCATCTGGAGCAACTGCTTGCCGAGGTCACCCGGACCGCCAATGTGAGCATCCGGAGGCTCGAAGATGCGGGAACGCCGCCGAAGGGCGAAGGCGGAAGCGTGGCCGACAGCATCCGTGCCCTGGCGCTCGAGAGACGCGCCGACCTTGTTGTGATCGGAAGGGGCGCGATCCGGACAGGTTTGGGCCGCCTGCGCGCGCATGCCTACGACATCATCCGCGAGTCTCCGTGTCCGGTGTTGAGCGTGTGAACGGCAGTCGCCCAATCGAGAGCGGGTCTGAAAGCCCGCAGGAAGCGTTCCGGGAGGGTAGCATCATGTCTCCGCCGCCGGGCAGGATCATAGACATCTATGTGGAGGATGACAATCGCATCGGTCTGGTCGAGTTCGGCGGCAAACGCCGGGCGATCTACCTTAGCCTGGTTCCGGAAGCGCAACTCGGCGATTATGTTCGGTTCCATGCGGGTTTCGCAACGGAGCGCATCCCCCCGGAGAATGTGCCGCCAGGCGTCGCGAGCGCCGAAAGCGAAAAGGGCGAGCCTGTTCCCGATCTCGGCCACGGCTACCGCCTGCTGAGGGATCTCGATCCGAACCAGCTCCGAAAATTGATCCCGCTCGTGCACGAAAAGCATTTCGATAGTGGAGAGATTATTTTTCACATTGGCGAACAATCTTCGTTTCTGCACCTGATCGTCTCCGGCGATGTCGCGCTGGAGCAGACCACCGGCGGCGAGCCCGTCCAGGTTCAGGTCCTGCACGCCGGAGATGCCATGGGCTGGTCGGCCCTCACGCCGGGAGACCGGACGCATCTGCAGGCCCGCGCGCTGTCCCGGACCTCGACTATCGCCTTCGCGGGCGACGAGATCCGGGCCGCCTGCGATCGTGACCCGGCGCTCGGTTATGCGTTGACAAAGCGGCTGATGGAGCTGGTCGT
>CAZXCO010000312.1:0-17416 GCA_964639095.1 uncultured Solibacteraceae bacterium | reverse complement strand
TGAAATGTGTTGCAACATTAACACAGCCTAAGGCCGGATTCCAGCCCTGGCGCCACCCGCATCGGCCGGGGATTTCTCCTTCATTTCAAATGCCGCGCTTTCGACGATTCCGAGCACAATCGAGGCGAAGCGGTAGTTGTCACGGCCCGCATTGCGCACAATTTCGCGCACGGCCGGCATGTCCGTATACTCGACGCCGCGCCCGAGCGCATAGGTCATGAGCTTTTCAGTCAAAACCTTCGCAAAGACGTCCGGGTTGGCGGTCAGCATCCGGCGAAGCGCAACGGGTCCGTCGACCTTCGCACCGTTGAACAGCGTTCCGGAGGGATCGATGGGCGACCCGTCGTCGTTGATTCTCCACCGGCCCACGGCGTCGAAATTTTCCAGCGAAAAGCCGAGCGGGTCCATCACCCTGTGACACCCGGCGCAGGTGGGACTGGCCCGGTGCTGTTCCATTCGTTCGCGCAGCGAAAGCTTCTTCGCCCCGGCCTCGTTCTCCTTGAGCGCGGGGACGCCGGGCGGAGGAGGATTGGGCGGAGTTCCCAGCAGGTTGGTCAGAATCCACTTCCCGCGATTGACGGGAGAAGTGCGGTTCGGCATCGAAGTTACGGTCAGGATGCTTCCCTGCCCCAGCAGCCCGCGCCGGTTCTCGTCGGTGATCGTGACGCGGCGGAAATCCGTCCCGTAGACGTTCGGGATGCCGTAATGCCGCGCCAGCCGTTCGTTGACGAAGGTGTAATCGGCGTTCAGCAGATCGAGCACGCTCCGGTTTTCGTTGATGATGCTGGCGAAGAACAACTCGGTCTCGTGCCGCATCGCCTGGCGGAGATTGTCGTCGAAATCCGGAAATGTCTGAAAATCGGGCTGAATATTCTTGAGGTTCCGCAAATAAAGCCACTGATCGGCGAAATTCGTCACCAGGGTCTCTGCCCGCTTATCGGCCAGCATGCGCCGGACCTGCTGTTCGAGCACTGCCGGGTCGCTGAGTTTGTTGTGGCTGGCAAGGTTCAGCAGTTCATCGTCAGGAATGCTGCTCCAGAGGAAGAAAGAGAGACGCGAGGCGAACTCGAGATCGCTGATGCGATACGGGCGTCCTGGAACGGCATCCCGCGGGTCGGGCTCGAAGCGGAAAATGAATTCCGGGCTGGCGAGGATTCGCTGAATGGCCGCCTCGATCCCCATATCGAAATCATTCTTTCCCTGATTCCGCCCCAGTTGGTAGAAGCCGATCAGCGTCTCCATGTCGTTATCGTTTACCGGACGCCGGTAGGCCCGCCGCGCGAGCGTCGAAAGAATCTTTTTCGCGCAGGGAAGTTCGTCGGCGGCGCCGGAAGGCCGGCAGATGAAGATGCGCTGGCGGCTTGGCGTGTCGCCGGCACCCGTCGCGTTCAGGGGCCCCTGAATCGTGATCCGGTCGACGACGGGTTCGCCGCGGTAATCGAGGACATCGTAGTTGGACCGGATGAACGGCTTCAGGATGTTGTCGTCCTGCGCCTCGCTTTCGATGGACGAGAGAAAGGTCGCCGTGACCAGCCGCGGGCCTGCTTTCACGGGCACTCGAACGGTCAGACGGTTATCGATATCGATCGAGGAAGCGCCCGAGTTGGTCTCGCTCAGGTGCTGGTCGGCGGGCCCGCCGATCTTTGCGAGTTTCACCCGCACGCCGTCCACACTGATTTCGACCTGATGCTGCTCTTCGAGACCGCGGATCATGTCGGCCGTCACCCGCCACAGCCGCACCTTGATCAGGTACTCTCCATCCAGCGGGAAATTGTGGCGCACGGCGATTCCGCCGCGCGTGCCGAGTGGCAACCCTTCGATATGCTCGTTCTGCGAAAGATCCGCGCGGGCGCGGTACACGACGCTCGACGCGTCGATCGCGGGATCGCCGATAGCCAGACGGCTGATGTTCCACGAAGCCGACATGTAGCGTTCGAGCAGCGAAGGCGAGGTCTTCAGAACGTCGGCGATGTTATCGAACCCGTAGCTTTCGTCATCCGGCGGAAGGAGCGACGTCGTATCGACGTCGAGGGCCAGCAGGTCGCGGATCGCATTCGCATACTCGGAACGGTTCAGTCGATGCAGCGTGGAATGCCCCGGGCTGGGCCGGGCAGCCGCTGCGGCGTCGATGGCGTTCTCGAGCGAGGAAGCCATGCCTTCGAGCGTTGCTTTGTCGGGCCGCGGCATCCCGAGCGGGGGCATCGCCTCGACGCGAAGCTTCTGGATCACTTTTTCCCAGAGTTCCGCATTCGCGGGAACCTTCGCCAGATCCGCGCTCTGCAACGATAATCCGCCGGTCTTCAGCTTGTCGCTGTGACACGTCACGCAGTACTTATCGAAGAGCGGGCGCTCGGTGGACGGCGGAGGAGGAGTTTGCGCGGTGGCGGCGGCCAAACGCGCTGCCGCAACCAGCGCCATACAAAGGAGCGAAAAGCCCGGACATTCGAGTTTCACAAGCTCTCCCGGTTAGCACATACATAATAACGATTCCGGAGCCTGGGTGCTCGATCAAATCCGGTCAGAGATGTGAAAGACAGCGCCCCGGCCTCGAGGCCGGATGCACATCGCCGCGGGCGCGATCTGGCGGTTCAGCGCGCGAACTCGACTTCAACCCGGTGGGGAATCAAGCCGACTTCGTGCCCGAGATCCAGCAGCTTCTGCGCGGCCTTCGGGATATCCTCGCCGGCATCGACCGTGTGGTGGTTGACGTACATCCCCACGAACTTTTCGGCGAGCCGCGGGTCCATGTCGCGCGCGAACTGCATCGCGTATTCGAGGGCTTCGGCGTGATTGTCGAGCGCGTACTGAATGCTTTCGCGCATCATCCGGCAGCACTCGCTCTTGACGTCGCCGGGCAATTTGCGCAGCAGCACGTTCGCTCCGAGCGGCAGGGGCAGGCCGAACTTGTCCTTCCACCATTTGCCCATATCGAGCACGCGATGGAAACCGACTTTGTTATACGTCAACTGCGCTTCGTGAATGATCAGACCGGCATCGGCCATGCCGTTCTGTACGGTTTCTAGAATCTTGTCGAACGGAACGATCACAGATTCGAAATCGGGCTCAAAGACCTTGAGCGACAGATAGGCGGTCGTCATCGTGCCGGGGATCGCGATTTTCTTGCCCTTGATTTCCTCCGGCTCCATGGGACGCGTGGCGACGACAAGCGGTCCGTAGCCGTCTCCGACGCTGGATCCGCTGGCCATCAGAACGTATTTATCGGCGACATACGGGTACGCATGATAAGAAATGGCGCTGAGGTCATACACGCCCTCCATGGCTTTCCGGTTGAGCGTCTCAATATCAGCCAGAACATGGCGAAAAGTGACGTGATTGGAGCGTACTTTCTTTGTCGCGAGCCCGTAAAACATAAATGCATCGTCCGAGTCCGGGCTGTGGGCGCTGACGATTTCCTGAGGATTCTGGTCCGGCATACGAAGGTGGGTTGGAATCGTTCAGTATCTCACGACGAGTACCGTGGGCAGCGATCGGGAAAGCACGAATTTTTTTGAATTGGAATCCGCGAACGTTTTCGCCGGGCGCGGGGCCGGCATGCACCGGGAAGCGCGAACGTCCCCGGCATCCACGCGCCGGCGCCAGCAGCCATGGTCGGCCTCGGTTCGCAGCCGAACGCTATGTACCGAGCCAGGCAAGATGGACGGTTTAATCCTGTTCGACAACGAATATGTATCATTCTGACCCGTTGCGGAATACAGACCTGCTATTCCAGGTTGAATTCGATCCATAGGGCGTCTTTAGGCCAAAAGGCAGCCTTGCAATGATCCGGCCGGCCCATATACTACACCGGCGTAAGGAAGCAAGAGCCATGGGCCGATTCATGCTGCTGCTGATCACCATCGGGCTGCTTTGCGACGTGCCGGGAAGAGCCGCCTTCACCGGCGCCACGCCCCGGGTCTACTATTATTCGGGCCGCCAGGTCCAGGAACTCTGGTGGGACAGCCTCACGAATCAGTGGCACGCGCGGCCGGCAGGGCAGGAGGCAAACGCACCGCAGATCTCGGACCCGCTCGGTTTCCTCGCGGGATTTGCGGTGGGCGTTTCGCTGGATCCTCGAGTCTACTACGTGAGCGCCAATGCGCAACTGAGGCGCCTGGATATCGAGGAACTCGCTTACGACCGCGAATCCGACAAATGGAGCGCCCGGAACCTGTCGGGCGAATTGAACGCACCCGGCGTCGGCCTTACGAGCCGGGGCCTGGCGGGTTTCGGCACGGGCATCAATCTGGACCCGCGCGTCTATTACGTGGATGCCGGCCATCACGTGCAGGAACTGGCCTGGTTCGACCAGCAGTGGCATCTGCGCGACATCTCGCGGGAAACCGGCATTCAGGCCGCTTCTTGCCCCGTCGCATTCGGGACAGGCTCCGGCCTTGATCCGCGCGTCTACTGCATCGACGCCACGGGCGACCTGCGGGAACTCGCCTGGTTCGATAATGCCTGGCACCTGCGCGATCTCTCGCAGGAGTTCAGCGCCCCCGCACCGGCAGGAACCCCGGTGGGATTCGGCGTGGGCGCCGATCTCGATCCCCGGCTGTATTACACTCGGGCCGATAAACATATAGAGGAACTGGCATGGTTCGGCAATACGTGGCATCTGCGTGACGTCACCGAACTCGTGTCCGCGCCGGCCAGCGCGGGAACGGAACTTCTTGTGGGTTTCGCGGCCGGGAGCACTCTGGATCCTCGCGTGTACTATGTGGACGCTTCACGCGAAGTCGAAGAACTGGCGTGGTTCACTGCCGACCAGATGTGGCATCTCTTCAACGCCACTGCACCGGGCGCCGTTCCGTCCGCTTCGTTCGGCGCGGGCACGGCCGTGGGTACGGCGCTCGACCCTCGCATTTACCTTTTCGATCGAAACCGGGAGGTTGAGGAGGCGGCGGGTGACAGCCGCGAGACCGCACCCTGGCTCGCGCGAAGCATCGGAGCGGAGGCGACCGGGCCTGCCGCCGATCCCGGCAGCCGGATGATCGCTTTCGGTGTTGGCGGTCCGACGGTGCGCCTCGATGGACAGGTCAGTTTCCAGACGGTGGTGGACCAGAATCCGCCGGGCACAACGTTCATTGTGAACGCTGGAGTGCACCGGCTGCAGAAGATCATACCGAAAGACGGGGATAGCTTCATCGGTGAACGCGACTCCAGCGGACATCTGCTCTCCACATTGAATGGCGCAAAAATTTTACCGGAAGAAAGATGGATCCACACGAAAACCGGATACTGGGTCACCGCTCTCGGAGTGCCCGGCTTCCAGCGTGGAATTCGCAACGGGCAATGCACGGACGCTCCGTCCATTGCGGGAAAGACGAAAGTCGAAAGCAGCATCATTTACCATCTGCCATGCATCTATCCGGAGGCGCTTTTTCGGGACGATGTTCTTCTGAAGCGCGTGAACATCATCGCGGACCTGCAGGCCGGCCCGGATACGTGGTACTTCGATTACAGCCACATGCGGGTTTATGTGGCCGGGGATCCCACAGGGCACAAGATGGAGATCGCCCTGACTCCATTCGCATTCGGATACGCTGTCGCGCCGGGAACCGGAGGCAACTACCTCCCGGCCAGAAGAGCCGCCGTCAATCCATCCCTGTGTGACCCCTTCGCGCTCGATATGGCGGGCATCACCGAATACAGCAGCTATCCGTCACCGGAATGTGGCGACCCGCTGCCGAACCCGTTTTTTCCGGGCGCATTCGACACCTATAAGCCGGGCGGCGTCGTGATCAGGAATCTTATTGTTGAGAAGTACGCAAATCCCGCACAGACAGGCGCCATCGGCTGGTTCCGGCCCGGTCTTGACTGGCAGATTGTCAATAACGAAGTCCGGTACAACCACGGCTCGGGAATCAAGTTCAAAGGCAAGGCGGTGGTGGTCGGAAATTACTCACACCATAACGGCGAATTCGGAATCGAGAGCGGCGACGGAAATACCCGTCCCGAATTCGGCGGCCATCTCGCAAGCGCCGGCGATGCGCCTTTCAACGGCTTGCCCGAGTGGGGATATTGGGGCGGCTTCGGGGGGAGTGACGCGCTTGTCGCAAATAACGTGATCTCGAACAATAACGTCGTCACCTCTCTTTGGAACGGTCAGGATATGCGATTCGACGCCGGCTGGGGCGCAGGGGGCGCGAAGTTTTCCCAGACTGAAAATCTGCTTGCTGCCGGCAATGCCGCGGAAAACAACACCGGGCCAGGCCTGTGGACCGATTTTGCATATGACGGAACAACATACCTTGGCAACGTTATCCGGAAAAATCACGACTTCGGAGGCGGGGCGCTTTTCCACGAGGTATCCGGTTCCGCAGACATTGTCTGCAACACCGTCGAGGGAAATACGTTCAATGAGGATGGAGATCCCCCGAGAAATTCCGAAATCTTCATATCGAACTCACACGAAGTGAACGTCCGCCTCAACAAGACGAATGTCTCCAGCTTTTCCGACGTCTTCAACATCAATGGCAACGCAATAACAGTGGAAGATGCGGGCTTCAGGACGAACGAGGAGCTTCCGGCATATGCGTTCAAAGACAGCGTTCGTCAAAACGACGTTACGTTTCCCGAAGACTTCGGACTTGCAGGTCTTGCCGGAAGTACCGGTATCGTGATCAAGGACCCGGCCGTTGTAGTCCAACACTTGTCGACCGTGATCTTCGATGAGAACACCTGGCACGCCGACCGGACACAGACCCACTGGCTCGGATTGAAGTCACCATCGTCGATGCCGCCCGATATAACGTCGGTGCATCTGACCTTCGACGAATTCAACAGTCAGCATCAGGACGTGAACGGGACTGTCAATTCAGAGATGGGATCGCTGCCGTCGGCGTGCAGCGCGCTGATCAGCGCCGGGCGGCAATTGACCAGTTCCGCAACCCGGTAGCGGCCTTCCGTCGCAGTTCTCGCCTCTTCAGAGCGATTCGACGGTTATGCCTGCGTCTCCGCAGCAGTTCCCGGCTTGAGGTACTTCTGAAACCAGTCTGTCGCCAGTTCCGCAACCCGGTCAAGCGCGCCGGGTTCCTCGAACAGGTGCGTCGCGCCGGGGATGATCTCGAGTCGCCACACGGTCTCGCGTGGAAGCTGCGCGATGGCTTCCCGATTCAGACGGAGGACGGACCGGTCGTCTCCTCCGACGATAAAAAGCGACGGTGCGACGACACGATGCAGGGTGTCGCCAGCCAGATCCGGTCGTCCCCCTCGCGACACGACGGCTCGCACAACACGGGGACTGTGCGCCGCCGCCGCAAGAGCGGCCGCGGCCCCCGTGCTGGCGCCGAAATAACCGAGCCCGAGCGCATTCAGTCCCTTCTCCCCGCCAATCCAGCTGGTGATGCTGATCAGACGCTGCACCAGCAGATCGATATCGAAGCGCAACTCGGCGGTGCGCAGGTCCACGGCCTCTTCGTCCTCGGTGAGCAGGTCGATAAGAATGGTGCCAATGGATCCGCGATTCAGAACACCGGCGACGTGACGGTTTCTCGGACTGTGACGGCTGCTGCCGCTGCCATGCGCGAACACGACCAGACCACTTGCGCTCTCGGGCAGAGCGATGTCTGCGGAAAGGCTGACGCGTCCCGCGGGAACTTGTACTTCCGCACGCTCAACGTGCGGTACTACGGTTTTCATAATGCATTCCCCGGATGTCTCCGTTGCATCCCGCCTTCCAGAAGCGCCCCGACGTGTTAACGCAATAATCGGCCCGATTGCGCCTGATCGCGATGAATCCGGCGCTTCCTGCGCGCCATGGCCCAGGACGACTGCTCTCTGGAGTTGGGAATCCGCGCGCCTGAACGATGGTTCTCGACCTGCACGTGTCCGCAGAGAAAGGAAACCTGTTATGGCTGACCTTCCTTTTGCCGATCGCGCCGAAGCGGGCCGTTTGCTTGGTGAGGAACTCTCGCGGCACAAACTCGGAGAGAGTCCCGTGGTACTGGCCCTGACCCGCGGAGGCGTGCCAGTGGGGTTCGAGGTGGCCGATCGGCTGGAGCTTCCGCTCGACATCATCGTGGCGCGCAAGATCGGGGTCCCGTGGCAGCCGGAACTGGCAATGGGGGCCATCGCCGGGTCGATCCAGGTAATGGAGCATCGCCTGATCCAGCAACTGGGAATTTCCGAGGCGGAAGTTGAAGAAGTCGTTGAGCGCGAGAGAACCGGGATCAAGCGCCGGGAGGAATTGTATCGCGGAGGAAGGCCGGCGATAGACCTCGAAGGCCGTACAGCGATCATCGTCGACGACGGGCTCGCAACGGGGAACACGATGCTGGCATCCGTCCGGTATGCACGCACGATGAAGCCCGCGAGAGTCATCGTGGCCGTGCCCGTCGGATCCCGGGAGGCATGCGCGCTCCTGCGCAAGGAGGCCGACGAAAATCGTGTGCCTCGAAACACCCGCGTTGTTCTTTGCGGTTGGCGAGTGGTACCGCAACTTCCTGCAAACAGAGGATGCGGAAGTCCAGAATCTGCTCGCCGAGAATCGTCACCGCCTCAGGAAGCAGCGCGCTACCCAACTTGTCTCTGAGGGTTGAGCCCGCCCATGCCTCCGGAGCGGCAGTTCCCGTTCCCGGCATACGTTATTCGGCTGGTCGGGCGGCAGCCCGGTTTGCCTTCCAGCATGCGCTGTTTGCCGCGGTTGGCGCGTGCTTTCCCTCAGCGGCAATCGCCAGTGGCCTGCTGAAAAGGGAACCGCGAGTGGCAAGGGGCCTGCTCAGCCGGTATCAGATCCCGTACGCTCTGCGCTTGCTCCGGCAGGACAATGGCGTCCGGAAGAAAGAGTGAGGTATTTCAGCGATGGCAACCGTTGCGATTCAGCGAATTGCGGATGTTTCCAAGCCCGTCCCTTTCTTCGAGGAACTGGACAGGCAGTTTGAGCAGGTGCGCAGGCGCGCATTTGAACTGTTTGAGAACCGCGGCCGGAAACTCGGTCACGATCTCGAGGACTGGATCCGGGCGGAGCACGAGGTCATGGGGTGGCCCGCCGCGGAACTGGAAGAAAACGACAACGAATACAAGCTCGAAATGACCCTGCCAGGTTTTGAAGCAAACCAGGTCGAAGTCACCGCAGCGCCCGACGAAATCGTGGTACATGCCGCGATCAAACCTGAAAAGAAACCAGGGAATGCCCGAATCGTGTGGAGCGAGTTCGGGCCGAATGACGTCTGCCGGCGCTTCCGGATGCCGCAGCCAATCGATGTGAGCAGGACGAAGGCGACGCTCGATCAGGGATTGCTCAAGATCATCGCCGCGAAGGCGCCGCAGGCGCAGCGGACGGCGATCCCGGTGGCAACCGCCTGATCGCTCGCTGCTCGCACGGGCCGCAGGAGCGATTCGGCTCCGCGGCCCCGGATGCGGAATACGCAGATAACGATGATCTTATGGCAGCACGGCCCTTAGCCCGTCAGAGGCCAGCCGCGCTTTCAGCCCGTATGTAAGCCCCATATTCCTGACCGCACTTGCCATGAGGCGGGCATCGCCGCCGACGATCCCGGTGCCGCAGTGGGTGATCATCGCTTCCGGAACACCTTCCTGCCGGCACCAGGCAAGTTGCGCTTCTACAGACGAGTGTCCGATAAGGGAATCACCGCGCCGGCGAATCAGGGATCGACGGAGCGACGCTCCATCGCCGATATACAGCCGGATTCCCCGCAACGCGTCATGCGCTTCCTCGATCCTGACCAGGTCGGGTACATAAAAAACGGACGATTCCCCTGACGTGACCCGATAACCGACAGCCGGAGCGCGAATGGAATGTTCAACCGGGAAGGCTTCGCATGCGAGGCCGCAAACTTCGAAAGGGACACGTGATATGACCACGGCGCGATCACGAATGGGAAAGTTCTCAATCACTTTCCAGGTCTCTTCCGCCGCGTATACCCTGCACGGAGCGCCGTTCCTGAGTCCCCCTGCGTGATCGGGATGCGCGTGGGTCAGAAGGATCGCCACCGGGTTCATCCGATGGATCCGGCGCAACCAGTCCGCCCCGCAGTCAATGATGAACGGGCGGCCGCGCCGGGAAACGGCCAGCGAGGAATGCATCCGGTGAAGGCGGGTTCGGATGTCTATTTCGCCTCCGGTCCCGAGAAAGGTCAGCGTCAAGGCGGAGAAGTCTCCGCACGGGCTGTTCCAGAACAGCCTGCACAACCCCGCGACTGCGCGATGAGGCTGAAATACTGGGGCGTATGGCGCACCTTTGATGCCGGGATGGGAGAAAACTTCCCGGAATTCCGCTCCTGCGGCGGCCCCGCACTTGCGGACCTTCCGCACAGAGCGGTTCTGAGAGGCCTCCGGATGAAAGTGCGGGACGTGATGACGCGATCGGTTGCGAGTTGCCGGCTCGAGACAAACCTGGCGGCGGCCGGGGCATTGATGTGGGAAAGTGACTGCGGGATCCTGCCGGTTACAGATGAGCGCGGGCGGGTCGTCTCCGTGCTCACTGATCGTGATGCCTGCATCGCCCTGACGACCAGAGATCAGCGGGCCTCGGCTGTGACGGTCGGCGACGTTGTGCGGGAGCGCGCGCACACCTGCAGCCCTGAAGACGATATCCACTCCGTATTAACGATCATGAAAAACCGGAAGATCCGCCGCGTGCCCGCGGTTGACAGGACGGGCCGCCTGGCAGGAATCGTGTCGCTCAATGACATCGTGCTTCACGCCGGGAAAGGAACCGCGAGGAAGCCTCCGGATATCTCATACGACGAACTCGTTGAGACCCTTCGGGCTGTTTGCGGCCATCGCCAGACGAAAAAAGCAGCAGCCGCCGGAGTTGCCTGACACAACCACAAACGAATCGCCTTTCGGAAACGGATGGGACAGGAGACGGAACATGAAGCGGAAAAAGGATGTGGCGAAGCGCGAAAGCGGACTGCCGGGAGGCGGCGCCGGAAGAAAGGACGTAGTCGGGAAATCGGGAGTGTATCGTGTTTCCGGCCCACACCCCGAAGGCGATGCTCCAATCGTCGGAATGGCCTCATGGGGGCAGGGCGCCCGCGGCGCGGCCGGATATGAAGACCATGGCGAGTCCGCATTGTCGTGGGAACCGGTGATACCCGAAAAGTGCCGCGACATCATGACAAAGAATCCTGTCTGCTGTGTTGCCATGGACACCGCGGCTGAGGCGGCGAAGCTCATGAAGACCAACGACGTGGGCATACTGCCGGTGGTTGCCAGCCAGGGCGACAGAAAACTGATCGGAGCGGTTACCGACCGGGACCTCGTTCTGAAGGTGATGGCTGAAGGTCTCGATCCGGCGGCAACCGTGGTGGAACTGGCGCTCTCAAAGCCGCCAATCACGTGCTCGCCGGATGACGCATGGGAGCAGGCATTGGAGTTGATGGAGAAGCACAGGATCAAGCGAATCCTGGTTGCGGACAATCAGGAACGCGCTGTGGGTGTGATTTCGCAAAGCGACGTGGCGTTGCGTCTGCGGAACCGTCAGAAGACCGGAGAAGTGGTCGAAAGTATTTCACAGCCCGGTCCCGGGGGCGTTTGAAGTCAGTTCAGACAGCGCCCTTCTTTCATGAACCAGGCGGCCCGCCTTTGGGGAGAAAAACCCATGAAAGCACGAACAGAGCGATAACAAGCAGAGTTGGGACGCTCCATCGAACAATGCTTCGATCAGCCGGAGACGGCGGTGGCGCTGCCAGGCGGCGCGCTGGCGGACGCAGAGCCCATGAGCCAATTGTGATCACCGCGAAGACAAGCGGGGACAAGATACCGGGACCGTCGAGCGTACCCAGGACAACGGAGGAACCCAGGCCAGCGTATCCGACGAGAAAATGGGAGGCTGCCGCGCCAGTGTAGTTGAACATGGCCCCGGCGTACGCCCACTCCTTGAGCCGCTGCAAACCTGGCAGGAACAAGACCATTGCAAACGGAATTTTCCAGACGCCAAGGATGGTGCCGAGATACACCGGATAGCCAAGATGGGCGAATACAACCCGGACATACTCGATCCGCAAAAGGCCCCAGATTGCTCCAGCCGTCATCTCAAAGGCGATGACGAAGGTGCATATCCAATAGGCGATTGTCTGGATACTCTGCAATGAATTGCCCGGCCTCCAGGCCTCCTGAAGGGACGCAATCGGGCTCGACTTTCGTTCTTTCATGGCTGCTTGAACTCCCTGCCTGCGTGCTTTTCAGAGATTCCGCTGGAAATGACGAACGGAGTGCGGCGCGGCCGCGGAATGCCGCAACTTATCCGGATTGCGCACCACGTACAGCGCGCGAATGACGTTGCCCTCCATCTCGAACGCCGCAGTCTGGACTGGTCCCTCGGGCCCGTCCACAATGATGCCGGGCAGGCCATTAATCGTCGCAAAGCGCAAGGTGAAGTCCTCGCGCCAGCCTTTGCGCGTGGCTCCAACCAGGAACCGCGCCGCCCGATCGGCGCCGTCGAGCACGTTCAGCGCCGCCGGCACCTTGCCGCCGCCGTCCGTCACGACGCGCACGTCGCGCGCGTGCAACTGCATCAGCGCATTGAGATCGCCTGAGTGCGTTGCCGCTACGAATGCGGACATGAGCTGCGCATGCTTCGCATCGATCTCTCCCGCACGCGCCGGCGGCGCGGCCGTGCCTCGCGGCCGTACTGCGCGCACGTGCGCGCGTGCGCGAGCGGCAAGCTGCCGGCACGCAGCCTCACCCCGCTCCAGTGCGGTGGCCACTTCGCTGAACGAGAAATCAAACACGTCGTGCAGCAGGAAGGCAGCCCGTTCGAGCGGCGACAGGTGGTCCAGCGTCAGGAGCAGGGCGATGGACAGATCCTCGGCCAGCTCCGTGCGGCTGTCGGGCGCGAGCGCTGCCGTGTCGACCACCGGCTCCGGCAGCCAGGGACCGACATACTTCTCGCGCCGCGCGCGCGCCGATGTCAGCATATCGAGACAAATCCGCGTCGTCGTGGTCATGAGAAAGGCCCTCGGGTCCGACACCTTGTCGCGGTCAGCGGCATGCCAGCGCAGGTACGTCTCCTGTACCGCGTCCTCGGCGTCAGCCATTGACCCAAGCATGCGGTATGCGAGACCGAGCAGGCGATGGCGGTACGGCTCGAAGTTCGCGGCCGGATTCGACATCGCGCTCGCGGAACTCACGGCGTGTGCACCGCCACATCCGCCGGCGCAGGCAGCCGGCCGTGATCGAAGGTCACGGGCGTGCCGCCAACGACGACGCGCATGCAGGCCTTGCCGTGGCCAAGGGCGTACTTGACGGTTGGATACATTCGCGCCGCGGTGATTGCAAAAGCCAGACTGACCAGGGCGCGCGGTCCCCAGCGCTTCACGATCGCTTCGCGATACCCGTCGGCGGCGGCATCGTGCGCCAGCGTGGCGCGCGTAAATTTCCAGGCCAGCGCCACGTCCGGCGGCATGTCGTCGGGATTGTCGGCGAGCAGTGCGCGCAAAGCCGCGGGGCTGACGCCGGCACGCTCCGCCATCGTGACTGCCAGTTGCGTGCAGGGGCCGCAGTCCTCGTGGCGCACAGCGGTAATGCCGGCGGCATACGATGCCTCGATGGGAATGTCACGCCGGAACTGTCCGAGGGCGGTGGCGCGGGAAAACAGCCATGCGGCGCGCGGACTCGCCTCGATCATGTCGCGCATATAGCTGGCATCGTAGTTCCAGGCCCGCTCAAACTTGTGAATCGCTTTCCGCAATGCCCATTTGATCATCTCGCTTCTCCTTGTCTTCAACAGTGAGACGGAACAGGGGGCCGGAGTGTGACAGGGCTGGCGCCAAAGGTATCCGCCCGCCGAGAGACTGGTTGCGGGATGACTCAATCCGGGCAAATCAGGCGGCCGGCATCTGCGCGCCGGCTTTATGGATTATGGTTTCGGCCAAAAGAACGAGCGCCGCGGGACGGGGCCTGGTATCCCATCTATTTTCGTCTCCGCGGCGCCCGGGCTCTGCAGTCTTACTAAAACGTGAAACGCGCCACAATGGTGCCGTTGCGTGGTTGCGCAAGCTGATTCGTGCTTGCGAATACTGTGCTGATGTAGCCGAAGCCACCGGTGGTCTGGCCGGTAAGCGGGTTGCGCGTCACAGGAACAGTTGGATTCGTCGCCAGCGGATTATTGATGTAGGTGCGGTTCAGGAAGTTCGAGAACTCGACCCGCAGGTTAAACGACATTCGCTCCCTGATGCGCCAGGTGCGGCCAAGGTTGATGTTTTCGTTGGGATGCCGCGCATACCGGAAGTCGCTGTAGAAGGGCGATGCCGTTCCAAATTGTCCATTGGCCGGAACCGACCAGGCCGAGGGATTCAGTACCGCAGTCTCCGCGGGATCAAAGCAGTGACAATTCAGGTCGGAGACCAGATACAGCGGCACACCCGGAACGCGATTGTCGAGACATCCCTGGAACAACTCGTTCGACGTCGAATTCGTGCAAGCCGGGGTCGGGATCGGCAATCCGCTGGAGTAAGACAACAAAGTGCCGATCTGCCAATCCTGAACGAGCCAGGAGGCCTTCTTCAGCGATGCCACCTTTGGCGTCGTGTAGCTGCCCGCGAGTACGAAAAGGAACGGCTGATCGAACTGCGAAATCGACTTGCTCTGGAACGGAGCCAGAACGACATTGTTTGCCGAAGCGTTCCCGGCCACAGCCGCGCTGCCGTTGCCATCGACACCGGCCTGGAGCGACTTCTGCCAGGTGAATGTGCTCGTCACGACGAACCCGTGCGTCGGGCGGAGCGTCAACTTCGCCTGCAGTGAGTCGTACCAGGTCTTTCCCATCGGATTACCTGATACAGGAATAAAGCCGAACTGCGGAAACGGGCGGAGCGCCTGCGCAACCGTATTGCTGGCAGCGAACCCGGGATATGGGATGGAGACATTGTATTGTGCAAGCGTCGCAGCAGGAACACTGCTGATTGGTCTCGATAACAGCGCTGGCACAGCCGGGTCGCTCAGGTTGAGACCGTGGGCGCCGAGAATGGCCGGCGTTACGGCGTTGATGTCTTCCAGCGAAGGAGCCTGCCACCACACCCCTCGATTCCCCACATACGAGGCTTCCGCCACAATATTCGGCGTAATTTCGCGCTGGATGCCGATGCTCCATTCGTTCTGACGCGGCGGACGGCCAACACCCGGGTCAAGCAGGCTCACGCCTGTCGGCAACGGCTGGCCGCCCGTCGGCGAGACCGGCGCGACGCCGGAGTTGAAGACCGGCCACACGGGGCTGGAACTTGCCGGGATACCGCCTGCCAGCGTCATCGCCGGTAAGCCGGCGCCTGGCGATCCGACGCTGTTGGTATTCACGATTCCGGCGGCGTTGATTCCCAGCGGATTGACGCTCGTGGAGCCGTAGATAAGACCCCATCCGACGCGAACCACGGTCTTGTCGTTCAGAGACCAGGCGGCGCCCAGACGCGGACCAAGCGCGTACGGATAGTTTTTTGCGAACTGGCAGTTGCAATGCCCCGGACCGCTGCCCTCGAAGATGAATGCACCTGGATAACCGCCGACGCTCGGATTCGGCGTGGTTGGCGAAAAATTCACCGCACGGCCGTGTTCTTCCTGGTAATAAGTTCCGAAGTCATATCGGACGCCATAATCCACTGTGAGCTTCCGGCTGACCTTCCACGAATCCTGCACATAGAAACCGAGCTGCTTCTTCGACTGACGAAAATCGGCCACAGCCGCAATATTGTAGCTGTCGACGTAACCCAGCAGAAAGCTCGCGTACTCGAACCCCAGTGCACCGCCCTGCAGCGGTTGTCCGACGAGATACGGCATCGCGGTTTCATTCGGGCTGAAGGTGTAATTTCCCATCGTGTTCGTATAGACAACCTGGGGAACCGCCGACCAGTAGATATCTGTACCAGCTTTGTAAGTGTGGCTGCCGTGAATCCATGTCAAACTGGCGTTCGTGGTTGGCTTTTCCCAGTAGTCGTGGTGCTGGCTTGCAACCGGGCCCATGTTCATCGTGCCGCCTGCTGCTGTCGGGCATCCACGCGTCAGCGTACATAGTCCCTGGAACACGGGGAAATTGCGGACGATTGTGGCCCCCACAAGCCCAAGCTGCGATCGCGAATCGTAGTGCGTGTCGGGCGTATCGTACAGAAAGGTGTTCTGCTGATATCCCACACCAATGTGCATCAGCAATGTGGGCGTAACGGTGTAATCGTAGTTCAGCCTGTAGACCGGGCCGCCAATGGTGGACATACTGTCCGCGGTAATGGGAGAAGGCAACCCTTCAGCGCCACCGTAAAGAGGTGAGTACGGCGCGTGGGTTCTGGTGCTCGACCAGTAAAAGGAAATCTTGTGTTTCGTGCCCAGAAACTGATCGATTTTGAGCGCGGGAATCGTCGTGTGGCGAACCGCGTCATAGCTCGGCGTCAGATTGAAAATGGAGCTTCCCGACTGCGGCTGCGGTATAAGTGCCTGCACCTTCAGGGCGACGGGATCCAGCAAGCTCGCTGGAATAATGTTGCTGGTGAATGGATCCTGAACTATGTAATCGCCGCCATTGGCCGTGACGGTACGGCGCGTTCTCGGGTCGTAAACCTGTCCCGCGAACATGGGCCGGCCCAACACGTCAGTTCCCAGTTGCTTGTTGCCATCGGCACTGATCGCGCCCGAGAAGTCCCCGGTGCGATATGCGGCAGTCGGGACTGTGATCGCGGTGTTGTTGATGATCTGGGTTTCACGGAACTGCTCGAAGTTGAAAAAGAAGAAGGTCTTGTCTTTTCCGTGATAGAGTTTCGGAATTTCCACGGGCCCACCGAGCGTAAAACCGTAATCATTGCGGCGCGCCCGCGGGCGAATCAACTCGTCCTGCCTGCGGCTGTCTGTGAGCCCTGCATCGGTGAACGGTGTACCGGCATTCAGAACTTCATTTACGAAATAGTCATAAGCGGTGCCATGAAACTGGTTCGTGCCGGATTTCATGGTCACGTTGAAGAACCCGCCTCCCACGGCCCCGTACTCGGGAGCGAAGTTGCTGGTCTGAACGGAAACTTCCTGAATTGCATCGACACTGGGCTGAGTTTGCGCTCCGGCGTACGGGAAGCCGATATTCGTCGAGTCCTGCCCTTCCACGTGATATGCGTACGAATTGGACTGAGCGCCGTTGATCTTGACCTGTGAGTTCGGCACGTAATAGGCGCCGGGTACGACATTCAGAACGTTATTGGGATTCCGGATACCCGAGCTCCCCGCGTTCGCGCTGCCAGTGCCCAGCATGGGAAGCTGATCGAGCGTCTGTACCTGCACGTTCGTGCTGATGTCACCTGTCTCCGTTTTCAACAGACTCGCTTCCGCGCTCACTGTAACGGATTCGGAGGCCTGGCCGACTTCGAGCGGAATATTGACGCGAATGGTTTGCGCCACCTGCACGGTAATACCCTTCCGGACGTACTCTTTGAAGCCCGGGGCGTTTGCCCAGATCTCATAAGGGCCAACGGGCAGTTCGGAC
>CAZXCO010000311.1:0-10191 GCA_964639095.1 uncultured Solibacteraceae bacterium | reverse complement strand
AACGGTAAAGGAGAACTGGGCCAGCTCGCCAACGCAGATTTGCGACGCGGTTCTGTCAAAAGTGCGGACGTTCCTCAACGGCGTGCCTGCGCACGACGACCAGACGCTCATGATCGTGCGGCTGCAAACCGTACCCGCGAGCACGGGCGAGGCCGCATATCCTCAGGCCGAGACGACAGTCCCATTGGTGCGAATCTGACCCTGCGGAGTGCTCTTCCGTCTAACCTATCCTGTTAGCTGGGTGAGTTTCCTGAAACAGGCAAGGGGATGGATGACTCTGCCGCGCGTCTTTCTCGCGCTCGCGGCGCTTTACGCCATTCTCGAGTGGATCCTGCGGGCGACCGCGACGGCGGCTCTCGTATTCGCGGCGCTCGCGATCGCGGGAACGATGCTCTGCTTCCGGCTGATCCGCAAGGCGATCTGGCGGCTGCGGAATCGCCTCTACATCACCTATATCTTCATCGGCGTGGTGCCGATTCTTCTGGTCCTCGCGCTGACCGGGATCGGCACGTATATCGTGACCGGACAGGTGGCGGCTTATCTCGTGAGTTCCGAACTGCAGCGGCGGGCTGAATCTCTCGCAGCCCCGGCAAGGATCCTGAGCCGCGCGAGACCCGCGGAGCGGCCGGCGATCGCCCAGCAGATGGGGCGGTTGCTCCAACAGCGTCTGCCGGGAATTCAGATGATCGTGGCCGGCGACCAGACCATGCGTTACCCCGCCGGCAGCACTCTCGATATTCCGCCGCAGGGCTGGAAGGACTATACGGGCAATCTGCTGATGGATGGCTCGTACTATTCGGCGGCGATTGTAAAGACGGGAAACGTGACCGCCGCCGTCATCGCGCCGCTCGATGCGGCCGCCATGGAAACTCTCGTCCCTGGCATCGGGGCTGTTCAAATCGGCGCGGAAGGCGCGATCGCGGGAACCATTCCTCCGCCCGAAAAGGGATGGGAAAGACTGGATTTCCCGACCTACTGGGGCAACGACCTGCGCGTTGAGGACTGGCGCAGCCCCGAGGCCATGCGCACCCGGGTGTTCGTCGTGACGACGCGCCCCTCAGCAGTGCTGCGCACCGTCTTCAGCAACGGCATCGACACGGCCCAGGTCGCTGCGTTTGTTTTTCTGCTGCTTCTGGGGCTGCTCGTTCTCGTTCTGCTTGCCTCATGGCTGATCGGCATTTCGCTCACCCGCACGGTGACGGGCGCCGTCCATGGGCTCTACGAAGGCACGCTGCGAATTGCCAAGGGCGACTTCTCGTGGAGGATTCCGGTCAAGGGGAAGGACCAGCTTGCCGAACTCGGCCACTCGTTCAATAACATGACGGCCCGGATTGAAAATCTGGTGGTGATTGCGAAGGAGAAGGAGCGGCTGCAGTCGGAAGTTCAGATCGCGGGCGAGGTGCAGAACCAGCTTTTCCCGCGCTCGGCGCCCGCGATGAGCACCATCGATCTGATCGGCGTTTGCCAGCCGGCCCGCATGGTTTCGGGTGACTACTACGATTATCTTTGCCTGCCGGATGGGAATCTCGCGCTTGCGATCGGGGACGTCGCGGGCAAAGGGATCTCGGCGGCGCTGCTGATGGCGTCGATTCAATCCATCATGCGGACGCAGCTGGCGGCCGGTCTCGCGCGATCCGCCACCGCGGGAAACGGGACGGCGCCGTCGCGCGTTTCGACGTCGAGCATCGTGGCGCAGTTGAACCGCCAGCTTTACGCGAACACGGCGCCGGAGAAATACGCGACGTTCTTTTTCGGTTTATACGAGGAGCAGTCGCGGACCCTCACCTACACCAACGCGGGGCATCTGCAGCCGCTGCTTCTCCGCGGCGCGGAAACGCAGTTGCTGGAGGTCACGGGTACGGTGGTGGGCGCCTTTCCGGCCGTCGGCTACGAGGAGCAGACAGTGGAAATGCGGTCGGGCGACCTGCTCGTTGCTTATACCGATGGCATCACAGAGCCGGAGAATGCTTACGGCGAGGAGTTTGGAATGGAGCGGCTGGCCGAGACGGTGCTGCGGCACCGCAACAGCGAACCGAAGGAGATTGTGGCGAAGATTCTGGAGGCGGTGACGCACTGGAGCGCCGCGCCGGAACTGCCTGACGATATGACAGTCGTGATTGCGAGAGGGCTCGCGTGAATCCGCAGCCGCGGAAGGTCCTGACGCCGCGCGAAATGGCGGAAGTGGATCGCGCCACCATCGAGGCCGGCATTCCGGGGATCATTCTGATGGAGAACGCGGCGCAGCGCGTAGTGGAGTCCATCGCGCGGCGCTTCTCTCCGGTGGCCGAACAGCGGATCGTCGTCGTCTGCGGAAAGGGGAACAACGGCGGCGACGGGCTCGCGGTGGCGCGGCAGTTGCACATCCGTTTTCGTCCGCGGCGCCTGTGGGTCGTGCTGACATCCGACGGGGAAGAGTTGCGGGGCGACGCGGCGCAAAATCTGGCGATGCTTCGTGCCTGCGGGGTGCAGGAATACAAGGATTTCGGTCCGGAGATGCGGGCCGCGACCCTGGTGGTGGACGCCATTCTCGGAACCGGCCTGAACGGACCGGCGAAAGGCGCGGCGCTGGATGCGATTCTCGAAATCAATTCGTCGTTTCCGTTCGCGAAGGTCGTCGCGGTGGATATTCCGTCCGGGCTGTCGGGCGAAAGCGGAACGCCGCCGGGAGAATACGTGCGGGCCGATGCCACGATCACGTTTACGGCGCCGAAGGTCTGCCATGCGCTGTATCCGGCGTGCAACCTGATGGGCGAGATCGAGATTGCGCCGATCGGATCGCCTCCGTCTCTTTATGAGAACGACCCGCGCCTGCAGCTTGCGATGGTGACGGCCGAGAGCATCGCGGCCTGCTTTGCCCCGCGCCCGAGCAATTCGAACAAAGGAAATTTCGGGCATGTTCTTGTGGTCGCCGGGTCGCGCCACAAGCCGGGAGCGGCCGCGATGGCCGGTCTGGCGGCGCTCCACGCGGGAGCGGGCCTGGTGACGGTCGCCTGTCCGGAATCGGCGGTGTCTTCGATCGCCGCCCACAGCGCCGAACTGATGATGGAGCCGTTGCCCGAGACGCCCACGGGTGAGATTGCGCGGTCGGCCTTCGACAGAATCGTCGATCTGGCCGGGAAACGCACGCTGATCGCGATCGGTCCGGGAATCGGAACGAATGACGAAACGCGCGACGTGGTCCGGCGTGTCTTTGCGGAAGCGCGCGAGCCCGTCGTGACCGATGCGGACGCGCTCAACTGCCTGGCAGGTACGGACTTTGCGGGGAAATCGGCGCTGCGTGTTCTGACGCCGCATCCCGGCGAGATGAGCCGCCTGACCGGCCGCAGCATCGGCGAAATCCAGGCCGACCGGATCGCTTCGGCCCGGGCCTTCGCCACGCGCCGCAACATCGTTGTCGTGCTCAAGGGCGAGCGGACTCTCATCGGTTTCCCCGATGGCCGCGTGTGGATCAATCCGACAGGATCGCCCGCGATGGCGAAGGGCGGAACGGGCGACATTCTGACGGGCATGGTGAGCGCCCTCGTCGGGCAGTTTCCGGACGACAGCGGCCGGGCGGTTGCCGCGGCCGTTTATCTGCATTCTCTGGCAGGCGAGATCGCCGCGCGGCATCTGGCCGAACAGACGGTGCTTGCGACCGATCTGCTCCGTTATTTACCGGAAGGGATTCGTGAAATCACGAATATTCCACACGCGCTCTGAAGAGGAAACCATCGAGCTCGGGCGTAAGCTGGGCGCGGAACTGAACGGGGGCGCGGTGCTCCTGATCGGCAATCTGGGGGCGGGAAAAACTACCCTGGCCAAGGGCATTGTGTCGGGGCGCAATCGCACGCCGCCGGAAGAGGTCTCGAGCCCGACTTTCACGCTGATCCACCAGTACGACGACGATACCCACCATGTGGATCTGTACCGTCTGGACGAAGCGCGCGAGGTGGAAGGCCTGGGGCTGGACGAGTTGTTCGCAGGCGGAGGGCTGGTGCTGCTCGAATGGGCGGAGCGTTTTCCCTCGCTGCTGCCGGCACAACGAACCGAGATTCACATCCGGGTCCTGCCTGACGAGACCAGGGAGATCACGGTCACGCGAGTGGGTTGAAAGGGCGGGCGGCGCGAAGGCGGCCGCCCATTTCACAAGGCCCGTAGTTCCGTTCAGTGCCGGACCACCACGGCCGATGCCCAGGCGCTGAGACCTTGCGCATCGTACGCGCGGATCACGATGTTGTTGGTGCCGCTCAGCAGCGGAATGCCGGAGGCCAGCCAGTGATCGGTTCCCTCCGCCTCGCCGGTCTTTCCCGTGGAAGTCTGCCAGGTGACGCGGACGATTCCGGAGCCACCGGCGGCAGTGCCGCCCATCGAGATCGTCGCGCCTTTCACCGTGCTGACGGCGGTGGATGGCGAGGTGATGTGAACGCTTACGGGCGCCGGGGCGCCGGTGGGCGAGGAACTCGTTCGCGTTGCGGTTGCGGTGACCGAGGCCGTCTGATGCGCCGCATCGAATGCTGTCACGGTGATGGTGTTGGCGCCGACTGCGAGCGCGACCTCCGGCGCGCTCCACACACCGGAATCGCTGACCGTTACTTTGCCGGTATAACCGTGGTCGGTCTGATACTGCAGCGCGAAGGGCGCGGTCCCGCCGGAGACCGTTCCCGAGATTGCGGTCTCGGCTGCCTGACCGGGGGCCGGAATTGCGTCGAACGTCAGGCTCAGCGGAGTTGCCGGATTGGGCGACGGCGTGGGATTCACGGGCGCAGGGCTGGGAGCGGGGGCCGGAGCCGGGCCGGGAGCAGGGCTCGGAGCGGGAGTCGGAGTTGGTGCCGGAGCGGGCGCCGGAGCCGGTGCAGGTGTGGTGGGCTGGATGGCGGTCGGAGCGCCATAGAGTTCCTGAATGGCGCCGATATCGTTGGCGGAAAACTGCGCGCCCCGATGGTAGTAGGGATACATGACATCGCCGGGATTGTCGGTGTGTCCCAGGCCAAGAGCGTGCCCCAGTTCATGGAGAACGACGGTATAGATATCCAGATCGCCGCCCGCATGCCAGTTTTCGTCGGCATCCAGATGGATGTCGCCGGCGGCGGACTCAGCATTGACCGGCACCGGATAGAACGTGTGCCCGAGAATGCCGCCGGGGCCGTCGAACGGGTACGAGTCGCCGTGTGGGCCGCTGGCGAACTTCACGAAAACCGTGCGGGCGGCGGTCGCGCCTGTGCCCGGCTCGAACACGACATTGGCCACCGAAGCCCAGGCATTCATAGCCCGCAGAATTTCCGCCTGCGCGGTGGCGGCGGGGACCTTCGACGTCAGAGTTCCCAGCACGTAGCCGAGATGGGCGGCCTGATCCGGATCGAGGTCCCAGCCGTGGATGATGTTGGCATACTGCGCCACAGGCCCGGCGGCGGTCAGCATTCCGAGGCAGGGGATCATTTCGTTGCCGGGGGTGCTGTTTTCGGGCAGCAGGGCCGGATCGGCAGGAAAAATGTAATCGACCTCGTCGTGCGCCGCAAGGGCGCGAAGTTGCGTGAGAGACGCCGTAACAATGGCGTGGCTGGCAATCAGTGTGGGGGTGCGGGTGAGGGTCAGGCCTTCCGCGGCGGCTGCGGCCTGCTGCGCATCTGCTTCGACATCGGCGTGAAACTCCACGATTGCCGGGACTGCGCGGTCTCCGGGATTCTGTGCGATCAGGGCGGGGCTGATCTTGTCAGCCGCATCGAGCTGGCCGACCCATTGAATGCCCGGGCGGACACCCACGTGCGCGCTTGCCGTCCCGGCGCCGGGAGCGATCACCATCAGGGCGTTGTCCGGAACGGCGCCCACGACTTTGTAGCCGGCGGCGAGGAGGGAATTGATGTCCTCTACGCCAGGCAGGTGATCGAACTGAATAATCTGGTGGACGGGGCGGTTCCCGGCAGCCAGCCGCGCCTGGGGCCGCGGCATGGAATCGTTTGCCGGGACCGGAGCGGTGTGGATATTCCGGCTCTTGAGGTGAATCTCCTGCGCGAAGGCGGTCTGTCCGAAAAAGGCGGGGAGCGAGAGAGTAGCGGCGATGATTGCGGCGATCCGGACTGCTGAGTTATGAGGGCGGCGGCTGCACATGCCCCACTATCGGCGGCGTCCGAGCGGTTCATTATGATAAAGCGTCGATTCCCGTTTTGGGATTCATCAGGCGATGGGGTTACGCTGATGGGCAGTGATTCCCGTTGCCTTGACCATCGCCGGCTCGGACCCCAGTGGGGGCGCGGGCATTCAGGCGGACCTGAAGACTTTCCATCAACTCCGCGTCTTCGGAACCGCGGCCATCACACTAATCACAGTCCAGAACACGACGAAGGTGTCGCGGGTCGAGGTGCTGGATCCGGCGCTGGTTGCGGAGCAGATCAATGCGGTGGTCGAGGACCTCGCTCCACGGGCGGCGAAAACGGGTGCGCTCGGGACGGCGGCGATTGTCGAAGCCGTCGCGGGCTGCACGTTGGGCTGCCCTCTGGTGGTCGATCCGGTCGCGATCAGCAAGCACGGCGCGCCGCTCATTGATGCGGCGGCGCGGGAGGTGATGCGAAAGCTGCTCGTGCCGAAGGCGGCGCTGGTCACTCCCAATCTTCACGAGGCGGCGGAGATGGCCGGCATCGCCGTGGAAAAAGAGGGTCAGATGCGCGAGGCCGCGGTGCGAATCGCGGGCTCTGGTGCGCGCTCGGTTCTGATCAAGGGCGGGCATCTGGAGGACGATGCCGTGGACCTTCTGTATCATGAGGGCGAATTCACCGAGTTCCGCGCCGGGCGGATTCAAACGCGCCACACACACGGCACCGGATGCACGTATTCGGCTGCGATCGCCGCTTTTCTGGCGCGGGGACTGCCGATGGTCGAAGCAGTCGGCTGCGCAAAGCGGTTTATCGATTGCGCGATCCGCACCAGCCCCGGACTGGGCGCGGGCGCGGGACCGTTGAATCACTGGGCCGGTGAGGATTCGCTATAATCTTTTTTCCCGTCCATGACCAAAGTTCAGAAGCACTTCCGCCTGCAGCGTCCGCTTGACGAATCGCTGATGGAGCAGATCGCCGAGGCCAACTCGATTTATGGCATCGAGCGCATCCGCATTGAGCCATCGGGGGAAGAACTGATGGTGGAGTTCGATGCCAGCCGGCTTCGAACGCCCGAAGTCGAAACGGCCCTGCAGCGCGCGGGAATTCCGGTCGTCGCGGTCGTTCCGGCTTAGCCGGAGCGGCCGATTGGCCCACCGCACTCCATTTCTCCGTGTAATCAGCTCCGGGATCGGGTGATTGATAATGAATCCGATGCCACTAAAACGAACTCTCGTCGCTCTCGCGCTTACTGTCGCGGCCTTCGGTCAGAAAACGCCGGCCACGTCCACCAATCCTCCCTACGGCACGCCGATCACGGCCGACGCCGCCAAGAAGATTGCGGCGGCCTCGATCGCCGAAGCGGCCAAAAATCATTGGGACATGGCGGTGGCCGTCGTCGATCCCGCCGGGTACCTGGTTTATTTCGAAAGGATGCCGAATACGCAACTCGGCAGCGTGGAAATTGCGATTGAGAAAGCGAAATCGGCCGCGCTTTTCCGCCGTGCGACCAAAGGATTTCAGGATGCGCTGGCAGCGGGTGGCGCGGGTCTCCGCATGCTCGGGCTGACAGGCGCCGTCCCTGTGGCGGGCGGCATTCCGATCATCGTGAATGGTAAGGTGATTGGCGCGGTGGGCGCCTCCGGCGGCACCAGCGACGAGGACGGGCGAACGGCGCAGGCGGGCGCTTCAGTACTGAAGTAGCCGCATTTCCGCTCCGCACGCCTGCGGCGGAGGCAAGAAAAGGGGGACTTCATGGCAACGGCAACCGATAAATCAGCGCGGGCCGCCGGAGAGGTAACGCCCGCGGAACTGCTGGAACGGGCGCGCGAACTGCGGCCGCTGGTCGAAGAGCGGGCCGCCGAAACGGAACGGTTGACCCGCATTTCCGAAGAAATCCACGAGCGGTTCGAGCAGGCCGGCTTTTACCGGATGCTCATCCCCAAACGCTATGGCGGCTTCGAAACGGATCTGCCCACGTATCTGAAAGTCTGGATGGAGATCGCGCGCGGCGATCCGTCGGCCGCCTGGTGTGGGTGCCTCGCGGCCAACCATGCCCTGCAGCTTGGCTCCTGGTGGCCCGAGCGCGCGCAGGACGAAATCTTCGGCGACCAGGGCAATTTCAAAGCCGCGTCGGTCGCTGCGCCGCTTTCGGGTTTCGCTCGGCGCGTGGAGGGCGGCTGGGAACTCAACGGCAAGGTCTCGTATTGCTCGGGTATTCCGTACTCGACCCATTACATGGGTCAGGCGCTGACCGAGCCCGCAGAAAAGGGAGGGCGCCCCGGCCCGCCTGTGCTGTTCTTCGCGCCGCGCAGCGCATTCAAAATTCTCGACGACTGGGGCGAGCTTACGGGGCTGATCGGCAGCGGATCCAACAGCATCGTATTCGACAAGGCGGTCGTACCCGATCACTGGGTTCTCGAAAACACGCACATGGCGGATGTCGAGGTGAGCGGAGGGACCGTCGGTTCGCGATTGCACGGCAACCCCATGTACGCCACGCGCGGCATCGGTTTCTTCACCATGGGCGTCGGCGCCATCATGGTCGGGGCCGCGCTCGGGGCGCTTGACGAGTTCGAAAGAATCCTGAAAGCCCGCAAGATGATCCGCGCGCCGTTCGTGCCCTGGGCGGAAGACCCGGATCATCAACGCTGGTTCGGTATGGCCATCACGCGATTGAAGATGGCCGAGATCGTTGTCCTCGAGTCCGCGGCGATGCAGATGGAATACGGCCGGGCGACTGTCGAAGATGGCCGGCCCTATACGTTCGGCGACGACCAGCTTGTGGGCGCGATTGCGCGCGACGCTTACGCCGATGCGTGGCAGACCTTCCAGACGTGGATTTTCCGCTATGCCGGCTCAAGCGCGGCGAAGCGGGGCGCGAAGCTGGAGCGGGTGCTTCGGGACATGGCAATCGTCTGGAGCCATTTCAACACTGCGCAGAACGATTGGGGTTACGCCGAGGTGGCGAAGGCCAGGCTCGGATTACCGCATTCGTCCCTCTTCTGACCTGCTGTTCCGCGCCGCAAGCGACCTGGAGCCCCGAGTGGTCGCACTCGTGCGGGCGCATGCCGGGTGCGCGCAATCTTTTCAATGAAATCTACGGGCGTAGTATGTTCCGGCACAGAACGACGGTCGGCAAAAGTGCTATGCGCTTCGGAATTTGAGATGCTGTTAAATCCCGTTCACAATCGCG
Organism: uncultured Solibacteraceae bacterium; assembly: GCA_964639095.1. Taxonomy (GTDB): domain Bacteria; phylum Acidobacteriota; class Terriglobia; order Bryobacterales; family Bryobacteraceae; genus BOG-234. The sequence continues at coordinate 930 of CAZXCO010000311.1, read as the reverse complement.
CTCCGGCGAATACCCGAATCCGGAGTAGCGCGTCTCCTGCAATGAGGTTTGGCAACGATGGCGACTGAAGCTTCCGGGAACAATTCGGGCACGATGGATCCGGTCGAAATCGAATATTTCGACTGGGATCCGGGCGACTCTCCGGTGTCCATCCACATGCATCTGGGCGCAATGGATGGTATCGCGCGCGATGTGATCGAAGGTTTTGGAGCGCTCCCGCGGCCCGATCTGGAAGTCGGCGGTCTGCTCCTAGGACGCGTGGAGAACCGGGAACGACCCGAAGTCTGGATCGAGCGCTATCAACGGATTACGTGCTCCCACCGCTTCGGACCGCACTTCATTCTCGATCGCGAAGACCGGGATGCTCTCGAAAACGCTGCCGCGACCATTCTCGAAAGCGGGGATCTCGTGGTGGTCGGCTTCTATCGCAGCCAGACCCGCCCGGGCTTGCAACTCGAAGTATCGGATTTCGAGATGATGCGGCAGTATTTCAGCGATCCGTCCGACCTCATTCTCCTGATCAAAGCCGACACGCCGACCGACATAACGGGCATGTTTCACACATGGGACGCTTCGGCGGGTCCCCGGGTTCTGGGCGGAGAATTCCCGTTTCATGGCCGCGTGGTCGGAGCGGAGGCTGTCCCGGGGCTGAATGGGATCCTGGCGCCACCGGCGCCTCCGCCGCCGGAGCCAAAGCCCATGGCGAAGGCGGAACCAAAGCCTGTAGAAAACCCCGAGCCAGAGCCGCTCGCGAAAGCCCAACAACCAAAACCTGCAGTGAAGCCGCCGGGGCCGAAGGCGGCAGAACCCGGGAAGGATGATGAGGAGGACACCGAGGCTACCGGACCCAGCGGCCGCAGGGTCAGGGCCGCCGCCGCGGGCCGTCCGCGGGAGATTCCGCGCCGGCTGGTGCCCGACTTCAACGCCTTG
>CAZXCO010000310.1:0-9153 GCA_964639095.1 uncultured Solibacteraceae bacterium | reverse complement strand
ACGACGCCATCGAGAGTGCGCTGGCTGCCCGGCCGCCCGCGCGGAACGGACTCACGATTCTGCCCCTTTTCGCCGGAGTGCGCTCCACCGGCTGGCGCACCGACGCGCGCGCAGCGATTACGGGACTCTCCGATAACACGTCCCCCATCGAAATCCTGCAGGCCGCGCTGGAATCCGTCGCGCTTCGCTTTCGCAACATCTATATGCTGATGGAAGCCGCGATCGGAGCGCCCCGCAACCTCGTCGCATCCGGGGCCGCCCTGCTGCATTCGCCGGTGTGGACGCAGATGATGGCCGATGTTCTCTCCCACTCGGTCGTTCAGTGCCTGGAACCGGAGGCGACGTCGCGTGGCGCCGCGCTGCTCGCGCTCGAGCGCCTGGGAGCGGCGAAGGCCCCGGCGGCGCGATACGGCGCGCGGGTCGACCCGGTGGCCGCAAACGTCGATTTATACAAAGCCGCCTGGGAATGCCAGCGGCGGCTCTACGCCAGATTATTCGAGGAAACCGAGTGACGCCCCACCCGCACCTGCGCCTCCGCGCATCGAAGATCAAACTGCTGCTGATGGATGTCGATGGCGTGCTGACCAACGGCAAGCTCTATCACGTCCCCGACCCACAGGGAAATATGGTCGAGACCAAGGGCTTCAACTCGCAGGATGGCATCGCGCTCCAGTGGATGCAGTGGAAAGGCCTGCAGACCGGCGTGATCAGCGGCCGCGAGTCTCTCGGGACGGCGGAGCGCGCGCGCCAGCTCCGGATGAATTACGTCTACCAGGGCCACATCGAAAAAATTCCCGTTTTCGAGAAGATCATGGCCGAATCCGGGCTGCGGCCGGAACAGGTTGCCTACATGGGGGACGATCTCACCGATCTCGTCATCATGCACCGGGTCGGATTCGCGATTGCAGTGGCAAATGCCCGTCCCGAGGTGCAGCGCGCGGCGCACTATGTCACCGAGGCCAGCGGCGGCGAGGGCGCTGTTCGCGAAGTGATCGAGTTGATTCTGGATGCCTCCGGATTCTGGTCGGAAATTCTGGAAAAGTACGAAGTGCGCCGTCATCCCGTCCGCTGACACACGCTGCAGTTGCCGCTAGACGGGCTTTTCCGGCCACGAGTGCCGCGGATAGCGCCGGCCGAGTTCCTTGCGCAACTGCGGATACAGCCGCGTCCAGAAACCCGCCAGATCCGTGGTCGTCTGCACAGCCCGCCGGTTGGGCGCCAGCAGATGAATCACCACGGGCGACTTTTCGCGGCCGATGCGGGGCGTTTCCGTTAAGCCGAAGAAATCCTGTAAGCGCGACGCAATCCACGGCGGCTTGCCCTGCTCGTAGTGGACCTTCGCCTGTCTCCCGCCCGGCAGCCGCAGACGCGACGGCGCGGCGTCCTCCAGCGCCTTCGCGCCGGCTTTCTGTTCAAGCATCCGGATGAGACCCTCCGCCGCCTTCCTCACGCCGGCGAAGCTGCGCAGGCCGTAGCAGAGTTCAGCCAGCGCGGCGGCGATCTCCTCCGCTCCGAAAGGACCGAGGCCGGCGAATTCCACACGCGCCTGAAGATTCGCCAGTTCCCCGGCGTCGGCAAATCTTTCGATGCCGGCCTCGATGACCCTGGCCGCCAGAAACCTCGCCGCTTCTGCGTCGTCGATCGCGCCGCTGCGGCTTTCATCGATCACCAGCCGGTCGTAAAGAATTGCGCTCACCGATTCGACGCGCTCCGCCTCGCGGTTCCATTCAAGACCGGCGCGCTCCGTCGCGGCGTCGAGCAGCCAGTCCGCGCTGATGCCGCAAGCGAGACGGATCAGCGGTTTGTCGCCGCGGTCTTCCACGTCGATCGCCACCAGAAATTCCGCCGGGGCATCCGGCATATTTGCGGAAGCGCCGTTCGAAAGCAGAACGGTTCCTCCGTCTCGCCTTCTCCCGACGCGATCCGGAAACGCCGCCAGTACGGCCTTTGGCAGGGTGTCCTCCTGCAGCGTCGATTCTTTTCCGGCGGCGTATTTTCGAAGCTGGTCGAACACGGCGCGCGTCCGGGCGTCCCAGGGTTCGTCGAGCGCGTGGAGCAGATCGTGCGACGCGACGCGCTGGCCGCTGCTCAGGAGCGCGGCGGCGCGGCGTCCACGCTCTCCGCCATCGAGCACGAGCCGCGCCAGTCTTGGGTGCACAGGAAAGCGCGCCATCCTCGCAGCCGCAGGCCCGCGCGCGCCCAGGCGATTCAGGAGTTGTCCGGCGGCCGCGAGGGCGCTCGCCGGCGGCCCGTCCAGCCAGCCCAGCCCGGCGGGATCGTGAATGCCCATCGCTTCCAGTTGCAGGCACATCTGCGACAACTCGCGGCGCAGAATTTCGGGCTCATCGTGATCCGGGCGGCGGTGAAAATCCTCGGCCGTATAGAGCCGGATGACGCGCCCCGGACCGGTGCGCCCGGCGCGCCCGGCACGCTGCCTGGCAGATGCCTTGCTGACGCGCCGGATTTCGAGCGAAGGCAGGCCGGTCCATGGCGAGTCGCCGGGAATGCGCGCGACCCCGGAATCGACCACGGTGCGCACGCCCTCGATTGTGATGGAGCTTTCCGCGATATTGGTCGCCAGAATGACCTTCCGCCGCGACGACGGCTCGATCGCGCGGTCCTGCTCGGCCGCGGGCAGATCGCCATAAAGCGGAGCGATCAGCAGATCGTGCCGCGCGGCGAGGCCTTCACAAGCGCGCATGGTTCTTCGAATCTCGGCCGCGCCGGGCAGGAAGACGAGAATGTCTCCGGGCTCGTCCATCAGGCCTTCGAGAGCGGAAGCAACCTGATCCTCGAGCCTGGCCGGCGAATAAGGCGTGTAGGTAATCGCGAGGTCGAACAGACGTCCGGGAGATGCGAGCGTGGGGCAGTCTCCGAGAAAGCGGCTCAGCGGCGCAGGGTCGAGCGTCGCGGACATCACGACAATCCGCAGGTCCGGCCGCCTCGTACACTGCAGCCTTCGGAGAAGCGCCAGCGCCAGATCCGTTTCCAGATGGCGCTCATGAAACTCGTCGAGCACCACCACGCCCACGCCATCGAGCAGCGGGTCGGAGACCATGCGGCGCGTCAGCACGCCCTCGGTCAGGAACCGGAGCCGCGTCCCCGGGCCGGCCACCTCCTCAAAGCGCACGTGATACCCGACGGTTTCGCCGGGTTCCTCGCTGCGCTCACGAGCCACCCGTCGTGCCGCGAGCCTTGCGGCGATGCGGCGCGGTTCGAGCGCCAGAACGTCGCCCCCGAATGCCAGCAGCGCCGGAGGGATGCGCGTCGTTTTTCCGGCGCCCGGAGCGGCTTCCACGATCAGGTTCGGCGAACCGTCCAGCGATGCAAGAATTTCCGGAATCAGAGAATCGATCGGCAGCGGGGTCAACTTTCCATCATGATGTCTGGCAGAAGGGATCGCAAACGCACGACCGCGCCTTGACAGAATGGCAAATAAAAGGCGAATATTGAGAGGTGCTGTTCGGCGATTCTCCCCCGCCGGGCCTGGTCGGCATCGCGAAACTTGCGGCCGAAAGCGAAGTTCTGGAAAGCAAACGCGTCGTCCGGTACTTCGAACTCGAATCGCGCAGTCTGCTCAACCGGACCAGGCCCGGAATGCCGTTCGAGTGGAGTCTGAACCCTTACCGCGGGTGTGAGTTCGGCTGCCGCTACTGCTACGCCCGCTACACGCATGAATTCATGGAACTGCGTAAGAGCGCCGATTTCGAAGAGAAGATCTACGCAAAGTCCGGCATCGGCCCCCTGTTGCGGCGCGAACTCAGGCGGATCGACCGGCGCCACGGAATCGCCATCGGGACCGCGACCGATCCTTATCAACCGGCGGAGCGGCGGTTCCATCGCACACGGGAAGCTCTGGAGGTTTTCGCGCGCGAGAGCGGACTCGCGCTTTCCATCACCACCAAGTCGGACCTCGTAGCCAGAGATGTTCCTTTGCTCCGCGAAATCGCGCAGCGGAATTTCATCTGCGTGAACATGACCATCACCACCCTCGACACCGGGCTGGCGCGCCTGCTCGAACCGCGCGCGCCGCGTCCGGAATTGCGGCTGAAAGCTCTGGCGGCAATTACGCAGGCAGGCATTCCCGCGGGCGTGTTTCCGAACCCCGTCATGCCGCTGATTACGGACCAGGCCGACCGGCTCGACCGGCTGGCGAAGGCCGCCCGCGACCATGGCGCGACGTACTTCGGGGGCGGCGTGCTGTTCCTGATGCCCTGCTCGCGAAAGGTTTTCCTGCCCTTCGTCGGCCAGCATTTCCCCCACCTGCTCCGGCGGTATCAGGAGAAGTACGAGCGGGACGCTTACCTGAAGGGGCCGTACCGCGAAATGATCCGGGAAAGAATCGCGGCCATCCGCGACCGCTACGGGCTGAAGGCCGGGCCGCAGAGACCGGAACCGGTGGATGCCGGCGACCCGCAGGGCTCGCTGTTCGAGTTTTGCCCACAGTAAAATTTGTGATGGCGTCTCCTTCACGGTGAATATTCTCAGGGCAGCCATTTTCCACACGCCGCGCAACGCGTTCCTCTGCTCAGACGCGCTGGCCGCGTTTCCCGATGGGGCGCTCGCCATCGAAGATGGCCGGGTCGCCGCCTGCGGCGACTACACCTCGCTTCGGAAGACTTACCCCACGGCGCCGGTTCGCGACCTTCGCGGAGGCTACATACTCCCCGGATTCATCGATACGCACGTTCATTACCCTCAGTTGCACGTTCTCGGCGGTCTGGGCTATGGCCTGCTCGACTGGCTGGAGCAACTCACGCTGCCGGAGGAAGCGCGCTTCGCAGACCCGGACCGGGCCGCCGGGGCCGCCCGGGAATTTGTCGCCGCGCTGGCCTCGCACGGAACCACAACGGGACTGGTTTTCGGATCGCATTTCGCCGGCGCCACCGCTGCGCTGTTCGTCGCGGCCGAAGAGCACGGGCTTCGGATCTTCAGTGGAATGGTCCTCTCGGACCGCTCTTTGCGCCCCGACCTGCATCAGACTCCGGAGAGCGCCTGGCGCGATTCCAAAGCGCTGATCGATCGTTTTCCGCGCTATGCGGTCATGCCCCGGTTTGCGCTTTCCGTTTCGGAGCCGATGCTCGAGGTCTGCCAGGCCCTGCTGCGAGAGAATCCCGGGCTGCTCCTGACCACGCACATCAGCGAGAACATCCGGGAAGTCGAACAGGTCGCCCGCGTGTTCCCGTGGGCCCGCGATTACCTCGCGGTATACGAGCGGTTCGATCTCATCGGGAGGAAGGCCGTTCTCGCGCATAACGTCCACACGAGCGACAGCCAGTTACAGCGGCTGGCCGTCCGCCAGGCGTCGATCGCGCACTGCCCGTCGAGCAATGCGGCGCTCGGAAGCGGCATCTTTCCCATGCGGCGCCACATCGACGCGGGCGTGCGATTCGCACTGGGCACAGACGTTGGAGGAGGCACGGGCTTCGGGATGCTCAGGGAAGGGCTGCAATCGTATCTCGTGCAGCGCGTCGCGCCGCAGCCGGTGACGCTCAGCCCGGCGCAGCTTCTTTACATGGCGACTCGCGCCGGGGCGGAGGCACTGGGAATCGAGAACGAAACCGGAGACTTCGCGACAGGCAAAGCCGCGGATTTCGTTTATCTGCGGCCGCCGGAGGGCAGCGTACTTGCCGGAGTCCTCAGCCGGATCGAAGCGCCCGACCGAGCAGTCGCGGCCCTCTTTACTCTTGCGGGCGAGGAGACTGTGCAGGAAGTTCAGGTAGCGGGTAAGGCGGTCAAGGCTCCCCCATGTCCATGACCGCATGTCCCGGCTCGGGCGGGAAGAAAGCGCTCCCGAAAACGGCGCGGAGCGCGCCGGCGACCCTTGCACTGTTGCGGGCGAGGAGCCATACAGGAAGCATGAGGGCGAAGGCGGTCAAGGCTCTCCTGCATCAATGACCGGACGCTCCGGATCGGACAGGAGAAGGGGCGTTCGCCGAAAACAGCGTAGGGCGCGCCGGTGCCGCTCCAGCGGCGCTGATCAATGCGCGGCAGCGCATCCTGCGCGATCACGTTGCAACCTGAACCGGCATCAACCGGCGCCTCTCGCTCCTGGCGAAGTCGCGCGTTGCAGCGGCCGATCCAACACCCGAACGAGCAGTCGCGGCCCTGTTTACGCCCGCGTGGCGAGGAGACTATACAGAAGCCCTGAGTAGCTGGGAAGGCGGTCAAGGCTCCTTTGCGTCAATGACACGACGCTCCGGATCGGACAGGAGAAGCGGCGTTCCCGGAAAACAGCGTGGGGCGCGCTGGCGCTGCTCCAGCGGCGCTGATCAACGCGCGCGGCAGGGCAACGTGCGCGATCACGTTGCAACCTGAACCGGCATCAACCGGCGCTTTCGCTCCTGGCGAAGTCGCGCGTTGCAGCGGCCGATCCAGCGCCCGAACGAGCAGTCGCGGCCCTGTTTACGCCCGCGCGGCGAGGAGACCATACGGAAGCCCTGGGTACCGGGGAGGGCGGTCAAGGCTCCCCCACGTCAATGACCGCATGTTCCGGGTCGGGCGCGACACTTCAGCGGCGCCGATCAAAGTGCGGCAGCGCAACCTGCGCCATCACTGCCGGATCGAAGCGCCCGAACGAGCGACGTCGGAGCAGCCAAGGCGCCTCTCGTCAAAGTCGAGAGATCAGTTGCTCAAACCCAGCCAGGGACCCGCCCCACTCGAAGTCGCACGTTGCAGCAGCCGGATCGGGCGGAACAGGAGCGCCCGCCAGCGGGCAAAACTCATCCGCGGGCGCCGGGGACTGCGCGGCGCGTGCCACGGGCCGCTCCACGGCGCGCCCGCCGAAGTGGGCAGCGCAACCTGCGCGATCACACTCAGGGCCGCAAGGAACGCAAAGAGGATTGCAAGACGGCGCATGGCGGTTATGATTTTTCCCGTTTGAGATTGGCGAGAAGACGCTCGATCTCGGCCTGCTTTTCCAGCGTCGCCAACTGGTCGTCCATGTTCTCGCCGGCGAGTTCCCCGCGGGCCTGACTGATCGCTTCGGCGCGGCTGACCTTGTGATGCAGACGATCCCACGCGCTCGAATTCGCCTGGCCGTCGAGATTCAGTTGCGCTTCCGCCGCCTTCTCCGCGGCGCGGGCGCGGTGATGCTTCGCGATCAGCATGTCGCTCTTCGCGCGGGCATCGGCAAGTTTGCCGCCCAGCTTGTGGAGCGCGCTCTTCAGGTTCTCGACCTGAACCTTCTGATCGGCAATCTGCTGTTCGAAGTTCTCCACTCGTTTCTTCGCGTCCAGCGATCGTTCGAGCGCGGCGCGCGCGATATCGTCCTTCTCCTTCGAAACGGCCAGTCCGGCCATGCGCATGCAGGTGTCGCGTTCACGATCCGACTCGTCGCGCTTTTTTTCGAGCAGGTGCAGGTCGGCGATGCTGATAGCCACCTGTGTTTTGACCTGCATGAGTTGGTTTTCCATATCGAGGATGACCTGCCTCACCATCTTTTCGGGATCCTCGGCCCGATCGATGAGGTCGTTCAGATTGGCGCGCAGAAGCGTGCCGACTCGTTCCAGAAGTGCCATATGAGTTCTCCCTGCTTTCTTCTCCTGGTTTTTATGACTGCGCCGCGACCTTCGCCATGGGCGCAGGATCGCCCGAATCGGAGCCCGGGCGCGGCGAATGATCTCCGATGGTCCTGACCTTCGCGAAGAGTTCGGACATCTGTATGCCCGAGAGCGTTTCGACCAGCGCAGGAATCTGCGCCGCCATTTTCGTCAGATCGCCCGTGACCTTGTTCATGCCGGTGGCATCGCCACCCGTCGACACGACGGTGATCCTGTCGACACTCTGCAGCGGAGCCGCCAGCGCTTTGACGATTTCCGGCATGCTGGAGATGAGCTTGTCGACAACGGCGGCCTGGTTGTACTCCTGATAAGCCTCCGCCTTGACGTTCATCGCCTTCGCTTCGGCCTCGCCCTTCCTGAATGCAATCTCGGCTTCCGCTTCGCCCTGCGCGCGAATCGCCGAGGCGCGCCCTTCCGCTTCCGTGATCAATCTCTGGCGTTCGGCCGAGGCCAGCGTCTCAATGCGCCGGCGCTCCACCTCTGCAGCCTTGAGCACGGTGGCGATCAGTTCCCGCTCGCGGCGCTGGATCTCGGCGTCCTGCACCAGGATTTCGTGCTCCTTCTCGATCTGCTGCACCTTGACCTGCTCGGCGATGACCTGCTGCTGCATGACGTTGGTCTGGATCTCGTAGGCCTTGTCGGCCTGCGCCTGCTGGCGTTTGACGGTCTCCAGGTACTCGGCCTTCCGGATTTCGAGATCGCGCGTCGCCTCCGCCTGCTTCGCCATCGAGAGAGTCTCGGCGAGTACGCGCTCCTGATCGGCCTGCGCCCGCGCCGTCGCGGCTTCGCGCTGCGCCTGCGCGCGGCGAATGGCGGTGTCCCTTTCTGCTTCAGCCGCCGCCACGTCGGCATCGCGCCGGATGCGCGCAATGTCCGGACGGCCCATGTTCGAGATGTATTCGTTCTTGTCGCGGACTTCCTTGATCGTGAACGAGATGACCTCGAGCCCCATCTTGTTCATATCCGCCGCGCACGTGGTGCGCATGCGATCGCCCACCATCTCCGGCTGCTTGACGATCTGCTCCACCGTCAACTGGCCGATGATGCCCCGCAGATGGCCTTCCATCACCAGCCGGATCAGCGCCTCGCGGTTCTGATCCGTTTTCGTCAGGAACTGCTCGGCCGCCGTCAGGATCGACTCCGGATCGGACTTTACCTTGATTTGCGCCACGGCCTCCACGGTGACCGCGACGCCCTGCATCGTATAGAGGTCCTGCTGCGGCGCCACGTCGAACGACATCAGCTCGAGCGAGAGTTCACGGGCGTTCTCGAGCATCGGGACGACCAGCGTGCCCCGCCCCTTGATCACCCGCGGACCGCGAAAACCATAGACGATCAGAGCCTGGTGCGGGCCGGATTTTCGGAAGAGCCGCGCGATCGTGGCGATGAGAAACACGATCGCAAAAACCATCAGCGCCACAACGGCGACAAACTGAAACGGAAACATTGGGGATCTCCTTCTACACCTTTCAGGGCCGAATCGTCCCGGAGGCGGCTTCATTCCGGGCCGGCCCGGTTCCCGGTGAGCCTTCCGCGGTCAGGCCGTCAGTTCCTCCCACTCGCGAACCCAGGCAATGCCGTCCTCGTACCG
>CAZXCO010000309.1:0-2251 GCA_964639095.1 uncultured Solibacteraceae bacterium | reverse complement strand
AACCATCCCGTCGCCGCGCCATTGACGCGAATGAGTACCGGATGCTCCGGGTTCAGCCAGCGCGCCACCTGGTCCCGCGCGGCGGACTTTTCGGCGGCCGGCACGGCGTCCTCCAGGTCCACGATCACGGCGTCGGCGCCGCTGGCATATGCCTTCGCGAACCGGTCGGGCCGGTTGCCCGGAACAAAAAGGTAAGAGCGGGGCGAAGTCACGTCGATAAGCATTTTGTACTACGGGCGAGCGGTTTGCGCAGCGGGCGGCCTCGCGGCGGCTCACAAACGCTCCACTCTATCTGGTTCCGCAAAAGGTTCGTTAACGACCACCCTTCGATCTGCCTGGCCAAAAGACAGGTCTGCCTGGCGTTTCGGGTATTGGCCTCCGGGCCTCCTCCTGAGTACTATCAATTACGATTGCCAGACGGCGCAGATCGCATCGGTGTGCTTGCGTCCCCGCCGTCCGGAAGGAGGATGTGCAGTGAGCTCACGTCGTGCCGTCGGTGGTCGTGGATTCCTTTCGCGAAAATGGCGCAGTCTGCGCCTCTATGTGCGCTGCCGGGCGCGCTTCTGGATGGATGTCGCCGGCTTGCCGTCCGCCATCCACTATTTAATCGCCTCAGGCACGCTGCCGCGTGGCAGACAGACTCTTGTGACTGTGAAGTTCCGGTCGACGAAAGGAAACCCGGTGCTCTGCCGGGTGGGTACGACCGACGCCGCCGTGATTCGGGATACTTTTGGAGGGCTCTCCCAGTTACCCCCCGCATCGCTTCAGGATGTCCGGCAGATTCTCGATCTGGGCAGCAACATCGGGGCCACAATCGTTCACTATGGGCACGTGTTTCCGGAGTGCCGGATCCTCGGGGTCGAGATGGATCGCGTGAACTACGAGCTGTGCATCGAGAATACGCGGCATCTCGGGGACCGTTGCCAGGTCCTCTGGGGCGGCGTGTGGAGCACCGATGGGCAGATCCACTATCAGGGTTCGGAGCATTGGGGATATCACATTTCGATGGGCGCCGGGGGCGCGAGTTCTCCGGCGTTTTCGATGGCCACCATTCTGAGGCAGATACCGGGTCAGGTGGATTTTCTCAAGATGGACATCGAGGGCGCCGAACGGGAACTCCTGAGAGATGCGTCCGAATGGGCTGGCCGGGTCAATTGCATGAAGGTCGAGGTCCATCCTCCTTATAGCGTCGAAGACTGCATGCGGGACCTGATCGCGGCCGGATTCCGGCCCGAAAGAGATCCGGATCAGGACAACGAAATCATCGCCTTCAACACGCGCGGGCTGATCTGGAGCAATGCGGAAAGCGCCGGGCGCGAATTTGCGAGCCAGCCGGTAGTCTCCGGAGGATGACTCAGAACACCACCTGACTCTCAGGGCCGCGAAAACTCTGCAGCGGCCTCCAGGCGCCGGGCGGCCCTTTCGGCTGTCTTCTGTCGCTGTTCCGTGATCGCCCGTGCAGCCTCCGTCGCCTTTTCCAGCACGGATGCGGGCGCAGTTTTGGGACTTCCGCTGTGGAACGGAGGTTCAGCCGCGTATTGCATCTGCAATTGAATGATCTGCGCAGCCTCATCACCCCGCAACTCCGCGGCAACCCGCAGCGCGCCATCGATACCCGCCGTAACGCCGGCCGCGCAAATCAGGTTCCCGTCCATGACCACTCGTTCCTCGACGGGAACGGCGCCGAAGTACCGCAGAAGATGAAACGCGGTCCAGTGCGTGGTCGCTCTTCGTCCCTTGAGCAAACCAGCCGCGCCGCAAATGAGAGCACCTGTGCAAACGGAAAATACACACCGCGCTCCCGCCGCCTGGCGTCGCACCCAATCCAGCACTTCTTCGTCCTCCATCAACGCTTCCTGTCCGAATCCGCCGGGCACATGAAGGAGATCGAGTTGGGGCGCTTCAGCGAGCGTGGCATCCGGCGCCATCCGCAAACCCCGCACATCCCGCACCGGAGTGGGAGCCTTCGCATAGATTCGGTAGCTCGAGTCTGGAATGCGGGAAAACACCTCGAACGGTCCTGTCAGATCGATTTGATCCAGACCTTCGAACAACAAAGAACCGATCTCGAGATGAATGCCGTCGGGAACCGCCATGTTGTTAGTATGCCGACCGAACGTTATCGCGGAAAAACGGCTTTGCCGTCCGTGGAAACTGGTAAGCTGGCGATGATCGGAGGCGGAGCGCCGATTTCCAATGGAAGATCGCACGATTCGACCGAGCATGAAAACAGTGTGGGCGGCCTATGGGT
>CAZXCO010000308.1:0-2776 GCA_964639095.1 uncultured Solibacteraceae bacterium | reverse complement strand
GATCGGCATCCGCTTCGGGAACCTGCATGCACCCGGCCATTCGACGGCTTGTCCGGCGAGGGTCGAACGAGAGCGCACCACCGCCGGCTGCGTGATTACGCGAGATGCTGAGCACTACGGCGCACTGCCGAAAGAACTTCCACCGCGACACCACGCCGGAATGTGAACCTCTCTGCCTGCGCCGCGGCCAGAACCAGACAAAGGCCGCAAAGAACGTCCACAGCCAGGTACAGGTAGAAGAGTTGCGCGTACCGCATTGCTGCCGGAGTCGCTTCCCCGCGCGCAACCAGAGTCAGGCCGATCAGAATGCAACAGAATCCGACCAGGCGGGCAGGAAACATTGTTCGTGCTGACATTGACGCCTCCGTTCAGAGGGGTGCAACTGCTGTGCCAGCGCGGTTTGCCTCGATGGCTGTAAGTGTGTCAGGATTTCCTGCTTTCAATCAGGTCCGGTGAGTGCGGCTCTGCGGCGCGCCGGAATGGCGCCCAGAGAATCAGAAACATGACCACGGCGGTCGCTTCGCCGCCGAGAAGATAGACCGGCCATGGACCGAAAAAGTCGAGCAGGGATGCGTTCGCCGGCTTGAGGCAAAGATACATGTAGTTGGTTCGGAAGGCCGCGTCGAATGCGCCAATCAAAGCGGCATAGGCATTAAGCAGGATCAGCGTTCGCCACACGCAGCCAGGCCGCGGCCGTGCCAAACCGGACCACACCAGGAACAACAACGTCGCGATCAGGCCTCCATGGGCAAGAAAGAAATAGATTGTGGGGTAAGAAAGCGGCGGCGCCCAAAGATCCGGGGTCAGCACTGCCATGAGGGAACCACTGAGCCCGGCGAGCCACGCAAATTCAAACATCACTGGCCGCAGCATCTGCCCGTGAAGTTCTCCGGGCGGGCTCCGCCTGCCATGGAGTAAAGCCGAGGCCACTGTCAGCCACAGAGTGAGATCGCATAACTCCAGAGGCAGACCTTGCGGGAAGCGGAACCCTTCCGCATGCAGCCGCCATCCGTACCAGACGAGTTCATTCAGACCCAGATAACCGCCGAGCAGCGAGGCGATGAATCGATTCCGGGAAGGCCGTCCGCGCCCCAGACGCGTCAGTGCAAAGGCCGCTGCCGGAATGGCGGTCAGGATCGCCAGGTGAACAGGCCCGAGAAGTCGAAATCCGGAGGACATCAGCCGCAGCTTGTGAAAGGGCTCCGCGGGAAACGGTCGCGGATCCGTTCCAATATTTCACGGCCGCGCCTGGGTTGATTCTGCCGGGAGCAAAGTGAGGGCGGCCAACTCATCCATATTGTGGACGTAACGGATCACCATGTCGCCGAGTTGCTCAGCTTTCAGATCCTCTTTGACATTTGCCTCGTTCTCCGCCGGAACGACAACGTGATGGATGCCGCTCCGCCTCGCAGCAAGGACTTTTTCCTTGATGCCTCCAACAGGGAGGATCAGGCCTCCCAGCGTGATTTCACCGGTCATCGCGAAGTCCGGATTCACGCGCCGGCCGGTGAGCGCTGAGACCAGCGCCATAGCGATCGTGACGCCTGCGGACGGTCCATCCTTGGCGATGGCCCCGGCCGGAACGTGGACATGAATGTCACTCCGCCGGAACACGTGCGGATCGACGCCAAAAACTTCGGCCTGCGAGCGAACCCATGTCAGCGCGGCCTGCACGGATTCCTGCATCACCGACCCAAGCTGGCCGGTCATGATCAGACCCTTCGTGCCGCCAGGAATCCTCCCCGCCTCCACAAAGAGCACATCGCCACCCACCGGGGTCCACGCCAGCCCAACCGCAACGCCGGGCCGCCGCGTTCGCTCCCCCACTTCGGATTCGGCGCGGAATTTCGGCGGACCGAGATACTGATCGAGATGTTCGGGCAGAACGTCGAGCTTTCGGCGCACTCCGGACGATGCAATGCTGCGTGCCTGCTTGCGGCAAACGCTTCCGATGGCACGCTCCAGATTACGCACGCCGGCTTCACGCGTGTAACGCTGAATGATTGCCCGCAGAGTCTCATCCGGGAAGCGGATTTCGGTTGCTTCGTCCAGCCCGTTCTCGCGCAGCTGCCGCGGAATCAGATAGCGCATGGCGATGATGGTCTTCTCCATCTCGGTGTAGCCCTGTAGTTCGATCACTTCCATGCGGTCGCGAAGCGCGGGCGCAACGGGGTCGAGCTGATTCGCCGTCGTGATGAAGAGAACTTTCGACAAGTCGAACGGCACGTCGAGAAAGTTATCGCGGAAAGAAACATTCTGTTCGGGATCGAGCACCTCAAGGAGGGCCGACGCCGGATCTCCCCTGAAATCCGCACCGACTTTGTCGATTTCGTCCAGCATGAAAACAGGGTCGTTCGCGCCGGCGCGACGGAGGCCGTGAATGATCTGTCCGGGCAGCGCGCCGATGTAGGTGCGGCGATGGCCGCGGATTTCGGCTTCGTCATGCATGCCGCCGAGCGAAATCCGGACGAATTTCCTCCCCAGTGCGCGTGCGATCGATTTTCCGAGGGAAGTCTTCCCCACGCCCGGCGCTCCGGTGAAACACAGAATCGGGCCTTTCGATACGGGGCGGAGCTGCAGCACCGCCAGAAAATCGAGAATCCGCTCCTTGACCTTCTCGAGGTCGTAGTGGTCTTCATCCAGTACCTTTTGTGCGTAGTTCACGTCGACAGGAGTTCCGGTGGAAATGGACCACGGGAGGCTGACCATCCACTCAAGGTAGTTCCGGGCGACCCCATACTCGGGCGAGACGGCCGGAAGCGCCGAGAGCCGGTTC
>CAZXCO010000307.1:0-4041 GCA_964639095.1 uncultured Solibacteraceae bacterium | reverse complement strand
CTTCCGGCGGATGTGTGGGGCTGCGCCAGATAGCCATCCTCAGCCAGATCGGCCATGACATTGCGGATCGTGGCGGGGCTGAGAGCGAGGCTGCGCATACGGGAAATGGTGCGCGACCCGACCGGTTCGCCCGTATCGATGTAGGCCCGGACGATGGAATGCAGGATCGCCCGTTCTCTCGGAGACAGCTCTTTTCCGGGCACGAGCATTTCTGGTTCGGCGATCCCTCTGTCTTTAACTATACTGTTACCGGGTAGCCGCAGCAACAGACGCTGCGAGAGCTGCCGCTGGTGAAATGTTCCTCCGGGACCGGGTCGTTTGCTTTCCGTCGCGGCGGTTCGCTACACTAGTGGTTTCGTTTAAATCGCGGGAACACTGCTGTTTGGGACTCGCGGTCAATCGAGAGCACTCATCGCAAATCACCCCCGGAGATTCTATGGCCGAAATCCACAAACACAAGCATCTGTTCACGTCCGAATCCGTGACCGAAGGTCACCCTGACAAGGTTGCGGACCACATTTCCGATGCCGTACTCGACGCCGTTCTCGCGCAGGACCCCACGGGGCGCGTGGCGTGCGAGGTTCTGGTAACAACCGGCATCTGCGCAGTAGCCGGCGAGATCACCACGACGGCGAAGATCGACGTGCCCTCCATTGCGCGGAAGACGATCGCCGATATCGGTTATACCGACGCGGCCTTTGGGTTCGACGCCAAGACCTGCGGCGTTCTGAATGTCGTTCAGACGCAATCGCCCGACATCGCCATGGGCGTGGATACGGGTGGAGCGGGCGACCAGGGCCTCATGTTCGGCTATGCCTGCGATGAAACGCCCGAGTTGATGCCGCTGCCGATTCAGATGGCGCATCGTCTCTGCGAACAGCTCTCGAAGGTTCGCCGGGCCGGAACTCTCAAGTACCTGCGGCCGGACGGCAAGAGCCAGGTTTCGGTCGAATACGTGGCCGGCAAGCCGACCCGTATCGACGCGGTGGTCATTTCGACGCAGCATGGCGACGACGTCCCAACCGAACAGCTTCGCGCCGACGTCCGCAAGTACATCATCGACCCCATCGTGCCGCAGAACATGGTGGACGCGAACACGAAGTATCACATCAATCCGACCGGCCGCTTCGTGATCGGCGGGCCGCACGGAGACACGGGTCTTACGGGCCGCAAGATCATCGTCGACACCTACGGCGGGATGGGCCGTCATGGCGGCGGCGCTTTCTCGGGCAAGGATCCGACGAAAGTGGACCGCTCGGCCTGCTACATGGCGCGCTACATCGCGAAAAACGTCGTGGCTTCCGGGCTGGCCGCCCGAGCGGAAGTGCAACTGGCCTATGCGATCGGCGTGGCCGAACCCGTATCGGTGATGGTGAATACCTTCGGCACGGGCACCATTCCCGAGAACGTCATGGAAGACCTCATCCGCGCCAACTTCCCGTTGACACCCAAAGGCATCATCGACCACCTGAAGCTTCGCCGTCCGATTTACCAGAAAACGGCTGCCTTCGGGCATTTCGGCCGCACCGATGACTCTTTCACCTGGGAAAAGACGGACAAGGCCGAAGCACTGGCCAGCGCCGCCGGCAAAGTCGCCGTCGCCGCCAGCTAAGCTGTCCGGAATCGAAGATCATTTTGCCGGCGGCGTCGCGAGACGGCCGCCGGCCTTTTTATTACACGCATTCTTAAACCAGGAGGAGCGCCGCACGAAGGAGTTGCGACGCGTGCGGCTGTTATGTGCGCTTGCGGGTGTTTTCTCGTTCTGGCCGTCGTTGCCGGGCTGGTCTACAGCGTCATGCACGGACTGTGGCTGGCAGTGGTTGCGCTGGCGACATTCGCGATTCTGGCCGGCTGGTACGGAAAAAAGGCCGCCCGGTCGCGCCGGGGTTCGAACTGACTGCGGCGCATCGTCAGCAGCCGCCCGTCAAGCCTTTCAGCCCCGCGTGATGGCGACGCGAAACAGGTCCCGCCGCTCGCCTGTGCGCTCGAGGCTGCACCCGGCGAAATGCTTCTCGAGCTCCGGCTTCAGCGCCTCCCAGGTCTCCTCGGTGTTCGGCGCCAGAAGGCGGTCGTTCACGAAAAATTCGAGACGGTCCCGATCGAACGCCAGCTTGCCCTGAAACGGGGGTTCGTGCTCCAGCCGCTCGCAGGCCGCGAGCGCCGCGGCGTGGGCCTGCTGCAGCCGCGACTGGAACGTGCCATCGAGGGCCGCCTTGCGGTTGTACTGCAGACCGAGGCGGTTTTCCCGGTTGTCGAGGCTGTAGTTGGCCTCATGCGCGACGAGTACGATGCCGGGGCCTTCCGGCACGTGGCGGTAATCCGCGACGTCGATCAGCATTTCGGGACAGACGGAGTCTTTGATCCATCGGTGAAACACCACCACGGCGTCGCCGAGGTCGAACGCGCCGGGATCCCGAACGAAAATCTTCAGATTGATGTGTTGTACTGCGTCCGGAGAAATCAAGCGGTCGCCTTCGCAGGCACGGCAGTCATCCGTGCGTGGCAACTGTAACATGCCTCAATGAACAATTGCGCCTCTTCTATAAGCTGGTGAGCTGTATCCGTCGTCCGGGCCATTCCGGCCTCTTCGTGAGCTTTGAAAAAGTCCTGCGCGAATTTGCCCTTCACGAACGGATCGAAAAATAACTCGGTGTCGTAGAAATGCGTGCGGAAGTCCTCGACGATTCTGGCGGGGTCTTCCGGCGCGACCAGGAATTTGAACTTCAGCAGGGCCTGCGCGCCGTGCAGCATGGCTTCATAGGCCATGCTGGAAGCCTTTTCGATGTTGCCGGCGTCCAGTTGCAACTGCGCCTCGAAAGCCTCGCGCTCGCACGCCACGAGCTCGAATTCGATGGGGAACACCACCTCGCCGGCGCACTCGCCGACCCCGATATCGCCCAGCGTGAATTCCCGCGGATCGCCCCAGTCGCTGTAATAAGACGGATCCTCGTCGTGCGTCGGCACCGCGGTAAATTCGTCGAGCATCTTCTTGCATTCGGCTTTGCCGATACGTTTGACGAAGGCCTGGAAGGTCTCGCCTGGCTGCCGGTCGGAACGATACCGGCCTGTGATGCGATCGATCGTCTCGGGAATACGCTTCGAGGGCACGGCGCCGATGGCGAGCCCGTAGGCCCCCGCGTTATTCGTCCATTCGCCGCCCAGCAGAACCTGGAAATGCGGCACCGTGTAGCCGTTCTTGTTCCGGCTGACGCCGTAGAAGCCAAGGTCCGCCACGTGGTGCTGGCCGCAGGAATTGAAACAGCCGCTGATCTTGATCCGAAGGCCTCCGATGGCCTCGTCGAGCTCGGCATTCTTCGCCGCGAGACGCATGCGCAGTTCGCCGGCGAGGCCCCGCGAGGATGCGATGCCGAGCTTGCAGGTATCCGTTCCCGGGCAGGAGGCCACATCCACGATCGTGCCGGCGTAGGGCGCCGCGAGAGCGGCCTGCTTCAGCTCCGAGTAGAGCGCCGGCAGATCCGCTTCGCTCACCCAGCGCAGCACGAGGTTCTGTTCGACCGTGCTGCGGATGGTCTCCTTCACATACTTCCGGGCCAGGTCGGCCACGAGACGAAGCTGCGCGGCAGTGATGTCGCCCAGCGGCAGCGCGATGGTCACGGTGGCGTAGCCCGCCTGGCGCTGCCGGTAAACGTTGGCGGCATGCCACCGCGCGAAGCCCTCCGGCTGAACCGGACCGATCTGGAGCAGAGACGGCGGCTTGAGCGCTTCCTCGGAGTAATGAGGAATATCTCTGAGGTAGTCGGTCCAGCGCGAATCGTAAGGCAGGATCGCCCGTTCGGCCAGAACCAGCTTTCGGAACTCGTCGATTCCGAGTTTGCTCACCACGAACTTGAGCCGCGCGGTATTGCGATTCTTCTTTTCGCCCAGGCGCGCGAACACGCGCGCGACCGCCTGGGCCAGCGGCAGCAGCTCTTCTTCCGGAATGAATTCGCTGAACAGCTTCGCCTGCTGCGGCACCGGTCCGAGACCGCCGCCCACCCACAACTCGAAGCCGCGGCGGATCCTGCCGTCTTCCTCGCGCGT
>CAZXCO010000306.1:0-11849 GCA_964639095.1 uncultured Solibacteraceae bacterium | reverse complement strand
TATCTCGCGCTCCTCAGGCGCGCCGTGCGTGACGAAGCATTCCCGGAGATCGCGGCCGCCTGCCGCATTGAACGCGCTCGCGCAGGCTATGAGGCGGGCGCCGCCGGCGCTGCTTTGCTGGCGCGTGAACGGTGCCGGGGCGGCGAATGAGCGGCGCTCCCATCGCGATCATCGGCGGAGGCGTGTTTGCCGTTCCACTGTGCCGGGCGCTTGCGGAGGCGTTGCCGCCCGCGGAGATTCGCCTCATGGCGCGGCGCTACGACCGCCTTTGCACGATTGCCGCGGAGTGCCAGCGGGCCGTCGATCGCACTGGTGAGGGCTGGCGCGTGCATGCGGCGCGCTCCGTCACGGATGGATGCGCGGGAGCGGGAGCAATCGTCCTTCTTCTGCGCCAGGGCGGACTGGCGGCGCGCGCCCGCGACGAATCGTTCCCTCGCGCTTTCGGCCTCGCAGGCGACGAGGGGCTCGGCCCCGGAGGCATGGCCAACGCGCTGCGCACGATTCCCGCCCTCCGGACTGTCGCAGAAGCCATCGTCGGCGTGGCTCCCGATGCATGGATTCTGAATATGGTTGCGCCACTCGGCGTCACGACGCGGCTGCTGCTCGACAGCGGACTTCGCACGGTCGGCGTCTGCGAGCTTCCCGCCGTGACCGAACGGCGCCTGCGTGAAGCCGCCTGTCTGGATAACGTGCGGCTTCAGTACGGCGGCTTCAATCATTGGGGATGGTTCTGGACTGATGGGGAGAACAGCGCCGGACTGGCCCGCGCCGCCCTCGCAGCGGGACTGGCGGACCCGGAGATCGCCGCGGCGTTCGGCGCTGTGCCGCTCCGCTACTTCTATGAAATTTTCTTCCCCGGGGTCGCGGAGAGGCTCGGATTTCGCCGGCCGCTCTCGCGGGCTGCCGATCTTGGCGCGCTCTCGGAGCGCATCTTTGCATCCTTCCCGATGCGGACCGCCGATTCCTTCGCACTCTTTGACGAGCGTCCGACGCCGTGGTTTCGCGAGGCTCTCGTTCCCGTGCTCGCCGCCCTGACCGCCGGCGCTGCGTGCGAGGGGTTCGTCAACGTGCGCAACGAGTGCCGATTGCCGATGGTCCCGAAGGATACGGTGGTCGAAGTGCGGGCACGCTTTTCAGCCGATGGAATTGAGACATTGGAGGGCAGCGAACCACCCGCGGCCGTCGCTTCCTTTCGCGCCGCCGCGGGCCTAAGCTAAGACCTGTTTTCCCGCGCCGCGACTGCCGTAGACGCGCTGGAGCTGGCGCGGACGCTTGCCTCCGCTCTCAAGGAACTGCCGCTTCCCGCAATTGAGGGGAGGCCCGACGATCTCGTGCATGGAATTCTCGCGGCGAGTTCCGGAAAAGGGTGAGAAACGCACAGCAAAATGGTTGACTTTCAGACGGACTTACGTTGACTTGATGTTCGGGCAAGTGTACTCTCGCGACAGATGATAGCGGCAAAATCCTGCCGATGTCGTTGGCGCCCGGCAGCCGAAGTTCTGGTTCACCGGGCGAAAAGGAACACCGTACAAATCAAGGCTGACCCTCTGCGATCAGTGAAGGTCTGCAAGGCAGGGCCTCGGCGTTCGAATGTCAGAATCCGTGAAACCCAATGAGGCTTACTTTTCAGACCAACCGATCCACACACACCGACTACCTGGTCACCTCCGCTCTTCTCGATGAACCAGTGGTGGCCGAATGGCGAAAACGGGATACGGCGATCATCTTCGATTCCTGCCTCGAAGAGCATCACCCCGCGCTGCTTGCAGATTTCCAGCGGACGCTGTCACCGAAGGGGAGTCTGGCAGTCAAAGGCGGCGAAAGGCTGAAAGATTTCGATGCGGTGAAACGAATCCTCAGCTTCCTCGCGGAAATTGAGTTCCCGAAGAACGGCCTTCTGATCGCGATGGGCGGGGGCACCGTCTGCGATGCCGTCAACCTCGCGGCGACGCTGTTCCGGCGCGGCGTGGGACTCGCGCTGGTGCCGACCACGCTGCTGGCTCAGATCGATGCCGCCGTGGGCGGCAAGAATGGAGTCAATTTCGAAGGCACGAAGAATCTGCTCGGCCACTTTTACCATCCCGAAACCGTGATCTGCGATATCCGCTTCATCCGGACTCTCGCCCGGCGGGACTTCGCCGGCGGACTGGCCGAGGCGATCAAAGTCCTGGCCGTTTCCGATGCCGCGCGATTCAGCCGCAGCTTCGTGGATCGCGAGCCCGCTCCTGAATCCTTCTCGACGGAGGCGCTGTCGATGCTGGTCGCAGACGCGGTAGAGATGAAGCTCGAACTGCTCTCCGAAGATGCCTTCGAGTTGTCGTCGCGGCGGCTGCTGAACTACGGCCATGCATTCGCCCACAATTTCGAAGAGGAGTCGCATTTCGCGCTCTCGCACGGCGAAGCTGTTCTGATTGGCATGACCGTGGAGAACGCGATTGCAATGGAGCTGCAGCTCGCCGGTTCCGAAATCCATGCGCTTCAGCGGATCATCGCCGCGTTGTATACGCCCGAATGCCGGCGCTACTGGATCGGCCGCGAGGCTTTGCCGCCGCTGCTGGCCAGACTCCGGCTGGCGCGGCGCAACTGTCTCAATCTCGTCTGTCTCCGGAGCATCGGGGATGCCGAGATCATCGATGATCTGGATACATCCGTGATCGTGGCAGCCTGGGACCGCGCGCACAGGATATTGACTGACCGAGCGGCTGGACTATGGGGCGCCGCGCTGGCCGCCGACGCGCTTTACCAAGAAAGCCGCCGGCGCTCAGTTTCTCCTCTGCGCTCGCCCAAAAGGGACGATACTAAACGGGTGGAGGAGACGGATGCGCATACGAAACAATCTTCTGGCGGCGGCAGCGCTCGCTGCCGTTCTCAGTACGACGAGCCTCTACGGCCAGCGCGATCCGGTGCTGGGAGAGAAGACCGAAAAGATCTCGCCTCACGTATGGGCGATCATGGGCTTCCCCAACATTGCGATCGTTGTGGGCAGCCGGGCCACGCTGGTGGTCGATACAGGTCTCGGACCGCGCAACGGCGCGACGATCGCCCGCGTCGCGGCGAAACTCTCCGCTCCGAACGCGAAGCTTTATCTGACCACGACGCACTTCCACCCCGAGCACGCCGCCGGAGACGCGGGATTTCCGGCCAGGACAATACTTGTGCGGAACGCCGTGCAGCAGCAGGAGATGGACATGCACGGCAATGAGCTGCTCGAGATGTTCCGAAGCCGCAATGCGGAGTGGAAGGCGCTGCTGGCCGATGTGAAACTTCGGACGCCAGACGTGATCTATCAGGACGAGGCCAGAGTGGACCTTGGCGGCGCGACGGTCCGGCTGCTCTGGTTCGGCGGGGCGCATACCAAAGGCGACGAGCTGATCTTCGTCGACCCCGATCGCACACTGGTTTCGGGCGATGTGGTGCAGAACAAAACCGTGCCGAATATCGCGGCCAACGGCGGAACTCCCGGGAGCTGGCTGGCCGTGCTCGACAAGATCGCCGCGCTGCAGCCTCTTCATGTGCTTCCCGACCACAGCGCTCCCGGCGACGGTTCGCTGGTCGCGAAGGAAAAGGCATTCATCGAGGATGTGCGGGCTCGCGGTCTGGCTCTCAAGAAGAGCGGCGTCAGCGCCGACGATGCCGGCAAGCGCCTGGCCACGGAGTTGAAGGCAAAGTACGCCGACTGGCCCAGCATGAATGTGGCAGGCTTCGTCAAGAGCGTTTACGCGGAATAACGTTGGTTACCGTGCAGGAGGTGTGAATGCATCTCGAGAGGCTGTCCTGAGCACAGAATCGATTTCCTGATTGCTCATCGCCTGGGCAATTTCGCGCTGCAGATAGCGCAGCGTGATCTCGTGATGTGCCTGATCGCAGGACCCGACGCAATCGCTTGCGATGATCACGCGCCAGTCGCGTTGATAAGCGTCGAGCCCTGTCCGGAAAAATGCGCTGTAGCGCTCCTTCACGATGACAGGGTCGGACGCCGCAACAGGCAGTTGGGCTGCGATGTCACAACCGCGTTCCCTTGATCATTATCGACATATTCTTCGATCTAAGGTCGATGAAAAGCATCACTCAGGTCCGGCTCAAATTCCTGACGGACCCAGACGACCGGCGACCCATGCGACCGGATCAACCAGATCCTGTGTCGAACGAAGAAGACTTTCGCGCGACGAAACAGGCCAGGCGTCAAGGAAATCGTTTTGCATGTCGATCACGAGCAGGAGGGGCCGGATCATTCGTCAATGATAGTGCCCCCGCGGCACTTCGGAAATGATCCGGTCGAAGCCTGAGGCAGCGGCTTAACTTCTGAAATGAATAACATAGCCATCACGCTGCCTGTTGCGTTAACCATTGTCCAGCCCCTGCCCTTTGGTCCCAGTACCAAAGGCCTGTACATCTCGTGCGCGATCTGGTGAACTGAGTTCGTGACCACGTAACTGCCGATCGATTCCGATCGGAGGGCATAAGTGGCACCTGGGGTTGTCATATTCCAATGAGGCGGGCGATGGTCTCTTGCTCGCCTCTTATTTTTTGCCGGACGCCCTTCTCTTCCGGGTTTACCTTCTCTCCCCGGTTTACCTGCCTCCTGCGACAATTGGACTCGATGAACAGAATGTCGGTGCTGGCGATCCTCCTGATTGCGGCGATTTTCGAAGCCGGAGGCGACGCACTGGTCCGGGCCGGGTTGCGCCAGGGAACGTCCGGCTGGCGCTGGCTCGCTTTTCTGGGAGGCGCCGTCGTTCTGTTCACCTACGGCCTGATCGTGAACGCGCCGGACTGGGATTTCGGCCGCCTCCTCGGCATCTATGTCGTGTTCTTCTTTTTGATTGCGCAGCTCCTCTCCTGGGTTCTGTTTCACCAGCCGCCCTCGATTTCGACCATGATCGGGGGAGCACTGATCGTGGCTGGCGGCGTTGTCCTGGCCGCGGCCCGCGCGTAATTTGCTTTTTCGCGGCAAGCCGAACACCGGCGATTTCAAGAGAAAAACTCTCCTTTGCCGCACCAACTCTCCTGAGCGGGAATTGCTCGCCAGGGGACCCTTTTCGTGCCGCTTTTCAAAACTCTCAGCGCGGCTGTTTGCGGAATTGACGCGCATCCGGTCGACGTCGAAGTCGATCTCTATCGCAGCGGGATGGCGCGGGATTTCATGCTTGTCGGCATGCCCGATACCGCAGTCCGCGAAAGCCGTGAGCGGATCAAGTCGGCCCTGATGAACTCCGGTTTCGGTTACCCGAATCAGGCAGTCACGGTCAATCTCGCGCCGGCGCACGTGCGAAAGGAAGGCGCTGGATTCGACCTGCCGATGGCGCTGGCGATTCTCGGCGCAATGGGGCAGTTCAAGGGACTCGACCAGCACCTTTCCGTGGGAGAGCTGTCGCTCGATGGCGCCATTCGTCCCGTGCGCGGCGCTCTTTCGGTCGCGGTGTGCGCGCGCGACCAGCACATCCGGAATCTGATTCTGCCCATCGAAAACGCCGCGGAAGCAGCCGTGGTCGAAGGCGTGAATGTGTTCGGAGTGCGTCACCTCGCGGAGGTTGTCGCCATGCTCACCGGATCGGGAGACTTTGCGCCCGTCCGTCCTTCCGCGCACGCGGCAGTCGCGCCGGCTTCGGAATCGGCTCCGGATTTCCGCGACGTGCGGGGGCAGACGACAGCGAAGCGCGCTCTTCAGGTCGCGGCGGCAGGCAACCACAATGTGTTGATGTTGTCGCCAATTTTGCATCGACGAAACAGCTCATCCTGATTTCCTCTCCATCCCACTCGGCTCGGCTTACAAGTCGCTGTACGAACTGCTGGCGCATCGCGGCTTCCGTCATCTCGACAACGAAAATTCGGATCGTGGCCGCCGTGTCCTCAATCCATTCTGACGACGGCAGACGCCGCCGATCGGCTGCTTCATATGCTGCCAGATCCGCCTCGAGACGGCGGCGCTCCTGCGATGAAGCTTTATATTCAGCTTTGATTGCGGATCGGGCCGCTGCAAGGTCCGGATCCAGCATCGCATTCAGAGCCGCATCCTCTTTGCGCTTGAGCCGCACGATCCGCTGGCGCAAATCATCCAGATTGACACCCGGCGCGCGCAGCTCGATCTCCCGTTTTGCAATGGCGCCCTGGAGGGCGGAAGTGTCGGCGAACGTCCGAACGATCGCCCGCCACGCCGCACTGTCCAGCCGGCCGGCCTGCACGTGATTCCGGCAGAGGTTCTCCGCATGGCGAAGGCGATCGCGGCCCTCGCAGCGATATGAGCGCTCGTTACGGCCCCGCTGACCGTACATCTTTCGGCCGCACAGGGCGCACCGCAGAAGCCCCCGAAGCAGGAAGCCCGTCGAAGGCCTGCCCGCCATGGGGTTGGATGCCAGACGCGCCTGGACGCGCTCCCACTGCTCACGGGATACGAGAGCTGGCGTTGCAAGGGCGATGCGTTCCGACGGCTCCCTGAGCCGCAGAACAGTCCCTTCGCGGCGATGCGCGCCATAGTACGCGATTCCCGCATAGGTCTCATTCGCAAGAATCCGACGCACGCTGGATTTGCCCCACTTTCGGCCGCTCCACGTCGGGACTCCGTCGGTCCGGAGCGCAAACGTAATCCCACGCAGCGACATTCCGGCGTCGTACGAATCAAAGATCCGGCGCACGACGGGCGCTCGCTCCATATCTTCGTGGAGAATGCCGCCCGCGTACGTATATCCGTATGCGGTCCGGCCGCCTACGATAAGCCCGGCGCGAGCCCGCTCACGCTTACCGCGCATCGTGCGCTCCCTGGTCAGTTCCCGCTCATACTGAGCGATCGCGCCACGGATCCCGAAGAACATCCGGCCCGAGGGCGAGTCTTCGAATTTCGCGGTCACGAACTCGAGCCGCGCATGACGCTCGATCTCCGGCTTCAGAATCAACAAATGCGCGAGCTCGCGTGAGAGCCGGTCCACGTCCAGCATGAGCACCACGTCGGCGGATCCAGAGCGCACCATTTGGCGTAATCTGTTGAGCCCCGGGCGCTCCATGATCGTCCCGGAAACGCCATCGTCGGTGATTTCCTCGACGATATTTAAGTCCCCGGAGGCCGCTCGATCGCGGCAGGCGCGGAGCTGCACCGGGAGGCCATATTTTTCGACCTGGTCCTCGGTGCTCACACGGGCATAGATGATTGCTCTGGTCATGGGGCAATTCTATCTATGCTGCTTCGCGCCGGTCGCTCTGGTGTTTCGTCGCCATCTCGATAAGCCACCTGAGAAAGCTGAGTTCCGCTTCAGGATTTTCCGCGGGCGTGATTTCCGCGCGGACCGCCCTTTCTTTCATCGCGATAATGGCCGGCCGAGGACCGACCGGCAATGGATCTGGCGCCAAGCTCATCGTGATGCCCGTTCGGCCTCCGCGACATCCTGAGTTGACCGGCCTTCCGCTTTGGCGATCGCGGGACAGGATCTGACAAAGTTGCGTATGCGCTTGAGCGCCCGGAAGCGCTGATCATTATCGCCGGGCCGCTGAACCTCATCGTCAGCCATCTGGCCTACTTCCTTCAGCGTCCGCAGCAGATCGGGAGCCGCGGCAAGCAGCCGCGCATTCGCGATCTCTTCTTCGGTCCATTCTTCGAGAAATGGCTCGATCTCGCATATGCCGGTCCAGTGGCCTTCCATGTCGCCGGCGTAGATGCCAACAGCGAACTCCGGATCGAACTGTCCATCGATGTTCCACGGTCCGGCCGTATGTCCTGCCATTATTCGTCTCCCCGCAGTTCACAGTCGTTCAAATCACATCCCGGCGTCAGGCATATCATTCCGTGATTGCCCTTTTCGGGTCCGGCGAAATGAGCAAGCGGAAGCCCGCATGATGTGCAGCGCGGCTCACCTGCCTCCAAACCCGCCATTCGTTCCAGTGCCGCCAGTTCCATTTGCGCGTTCACGAGCCGGTAAGCGATCGCAAGGCCCATCAGCGCCCCGAAGCGAAATTCTTCGGACTCATCCTCGGCCATCATCTCGACGGCTTTCAAAATCGCCGGATTCTGATCGCGAATTGCCTGGATCTGATCTGTCAGGCCATTGGACTTGCCGTCCTCTCCGACATCAAGGATCAGATCGCGGAGAGACCTCAGCATCGTGACGTCAGTGACAATCGGAAGCGGCGGCGCGCCGAGCACCTGTGGCATCAGAATGCTCCGCTCCTCAGGACGGCCAAGCCAGCAAGGATGGCGGAATAGGCCACAGCCCAGAGACAAATGGTTTTGCAGCGACGCGCCTCCGCTTGCGCTTGCCGGCGGGCGAGCTGCGCGTCATATATGTCGACGACGAGGCCGCCGGCCGGAACTTCGAATTCCTCGAGCATTTAAGCCGCTACCTCCCGAAACGCCTTCTCAGCGAGATCAACCAGGGCGCGAAGCTCGTCTGCTGAAATCAAGCGCTTATTGCCCCACGGATCGACAGCGTCATCGCTGATATAGAGCCGACCGCACTCGGCGAGCAGTATGCCGATTGCGCCGCGCTCACGCAGCGCGAAGGCACGCCGGCAAAGGGCATAGTCCGCAAGACCTTCTTCTGCCCGGGCCTCCAATGCCCGGCCCGGAGGCATCCTGTGAATCATCAGCACTTCAGGCGCACCGGCGCGCCAGCTCCTTTCCCCGGGCGGCGCCCGACATCTCGCGAGCGGCCGGCTTGCGCAGACCCGCAAGGGCCCTGTCGGCGGAAAGCTTGCGGGTCTCGGTAATTACCTTCGGGAGAGGCTTTTGCAGCTTCATGCGACACCCGCCCTCTCTCGCGTGCCCGGAAACAGGGTTTCGATCACGCGCTGGCGCACCCCGCGGAGCTTTTCCTCGTAGAGCCTTTCCATTTCCGCGAGACCGGCCCAATAGCGATCAAGCTCCTCACGCTCTTTCGCAAGATCACGAAGGTTCTGAATCGCACGACGGCGCGCGCCCGGATGCGCAGAGCCCAGAAGATCATCAAGAGCGGAAACTGCCTCCGTCCGGTTGCTTCGGTACTTGCGCCAGTTCTGCACGTAGACCTTGTTCGCCCTGCAGCAGCGATCGCAGCGACACCCCGCGCTCTTATATGCCTGCCAAGTGCCGTGCTTCAAAGCTGCGGGGAGATCCCGGGCGGCCGTCGAAATCACCATCGGGACATGCTCCAGATCGCCAGGGCGGCGGCGATTATGCCGATCGCCAGAGCAATAAAAATCACGACCAACGCAGCGAGAGTCCAGAATCCACTACGGACGGCCTGCACAGCATCGCGCTTCATTCGGCCCTCTTTCCCCGGAGATAGTTCCGGATTCGTCCGATCATCTGACGGACCGACGGTCGCGACTCGGCAGACATTTCGAGGATGGCGCTGTATTCGGCGGCGAATCCGGAGTCAAGACGAGCCTGCGAGGCGCGACAGTTGCCGCAGACCAAGCCGCCAGAGAGGCCGCTCGGCTGAAAAAGATGTGCGTCGCAGAAGTCGGCCCCACATTCGACGCATTTGCCGTATGACGGATAATGGCAGGTCGAACACAGGGGATTTTGAGATACGACCGCTGCTGCGCTCACGCTGCCTTGCCTCCAGTCATAGTGCGGAATCCGACCGAATGGGCCTCGAATGCCCGCCGCTCTTTGGCGGGCGGCCGGATCTGCCATGCGTGAATTACCTCACTGACGGTTTTGCCGCTGAGTCCCGGGATACCCATCTCGCGAGCCACGTCGTCATAGGATTCGTAGCTCGCGAACAAACGCACGATCAGTTCTCGCGTGGATTGGGCCAAATGTCTCGCCTTCAGGCGCCGCGGGAGTTTGTTGCCATTTTTCCCGGCTATTCCGCCCCGGAATTCAACGAGTTGCGGACCCGCATGCGCATCATGGTGCGATTCCATTTACAATCCCTCCTGTGACTTTTTTCTGAACTGCTCAACGAACTTTCTGGCGCTCGGCCCATTGGCCTCGCCGCTTGCAGTTCGAGTCGCCTCTTCCTTGCGCAGCAGCTCCTGAGCATAGGCCTCGGCATGGCGCGCGACGTTAGCATTTGGCCCGCCAGCAAGCCACATGCTGACCGCGTTCGCCTTGACTCCCGATCTGCGGGCGACCTCGGCGATAGAGCCGCGATGCCTGCGTAGGATAGTCGCAATTTCGGAACGTCCCATGGATGTTAGAATTTACGGCTTGTTCGTAATGCTCAGTGAACAGTCAGTGAGCACAAGAGGATTATTGGCCCAATGACGTCAAAGAGTCAAGACCCAAAAGAGTTTTTGCGCCTAGCATACGCGCAACCCAAAGAAAAGACGGCAAAAATAGCATTCCGAGGAACCGAAGATTACCGCAACGGATTGGATATTTTCGCCGCGACACACAAAGAAAATGTACAGACCTTCATCGAAAAGGCAATCGAAGAGCGGGTTCTCAGAATTAACCAAAAGAACGGCTCCGGTTCCGGTACTCCGCCTTTTGACAATCTCGCTAAACATGAAATAAAGTTTGGCGATATTGAGCTACAGGAGTCGGAATTGCCATGGGTCCGAGGTCTTTTAACCGTATTGCGAGGAAAAAACAACGATGCCAAAAACGCAATTATGACGAACATTGTTGCTTTTACCGGATATTCGGCAAGCGTCCCGGAGCTGGCCAGTGAGAGCAGCGTTGATCTTGATGCCATGCAGGCGCGCCTTGCCGCCATTGACAAGCAAATTCTGGACGAGGAGAAGACTCCTAATGTGGGAAGGCCTGCTGCTGCACCGAAGAATCGTCGAGGTCCTTCGGGAAAGACTGGCACAAAGTGAACGTCAACTGGCGGAACGCGAGGCACAATGGGCGCACGAAACACGCTGCAATTAAGGGGCAAATCTCCAATGCACAATGAAGCCGAATCAACGTCGACCTGGGGGCATAACACGATCGGGACGACATTGTTTCTCTTGCTTGTCCTCGCGAGTTCTCTTGCCGCGCAGACACCCGCGGTGGCGGGAAGCTGGCTCATGACATTTTCCCGACCCCCGATCGGGGATGCCACAAGTCCGTCAGTCATCCCGGTTTTGCTGGAACAAAGAGAGAACCAGATTTCCGGCAGTTTCGGAAGCCAATATTACACGACGACCCTTTCAGGTACGATATACGGTTTTTCTCTCACGATCGACATATTCTCAGGAAATCAGTTGATGATCGAGTTCACAGGCACAGTGTCCCCCGATGCCAATACGATCTCAGGGACCGGCGGCATAGCCTGGTCGGGGACGCGGGTTTCCGGACAGGCGCTGGTTTTGGGAGCTACGAGCGCGGCGAGCTTTGACCCTCGCCAACTTGCGCCTCTCGGTTATGTCTCGGTCTTCGGTTCGGGCCTTGCAGACGGAACATATTCGGCCCCGGACACAAACTACGGAACGAAACTTGGATCCACGGAAATCTTTATTTGCGATAAAGGCTTGGGCCTGGATGGCACCGTTGCAGCGGATATGACCTGCAGCGCTGCCAGGATTGCCTTCGCGTCGCCGAATCAAGTAAATGTCGTACTCCCCGACGTGCCGACGGTCCCGCCATCGAGATATTCGGGCGGACCATATATCGTGGCGAGGATCGGGGGTGTGCTCGACGCTGGAACTCTTGCAGGAACGCCGCTCGCAATTGCGGTCCAGCCTTATGCCCCAGCAATTTTTCTTGCAGGGTCAGACTGTCCGATCGACGGAAGCGGAAGTACCGATTGCGAGTTACTTCCGGGCGCTCCAGTCGACGGCCGCGTTCAACGCGGCACCGTGACGGATGTAAACGGAAATCTTGTATGGTCTGGGAATAGAGCGCATCTCGGGCAGTATTATACGATCTGGTTGACGGGCTTGAACGTTATTCCCCAAGCGAATAGCGGCGGAGGCATCTTGGCCGGTTTTTCGGACGTCCCAAC
>CAZXCO010000305.1:0-2671 GCA_964639095.1 uncultured Solibacteraceae bacterium | reverse complement strand
GGTAAATGTATTCGAGGGCACGCCGGCGCTTCCTCTACGCGATTGTGATCGCGTGCTTCGCTCTTGGCGGCTATTTGCTCTGGGCGCCAGGGCTTCACTACGTCGCACAGGCGATCCTCGCCTCGCGGGTTGTCAAACCTCACAAGGAGGCCCCGGATTTCACTCTCAAGGACGCGGGAGGCAAACGGCTCAGCCTCTCCGATTACAAGGGAAAGGTCGTTCTCCTCAATTTCTGGGCCACCTGGTGCGGGCCGTGCAAAACGGAAATTCCCTGGTTCATCGAATTCGAGAAGCAGTACCAGGCGAAAGGTTTCACTGTGCTCGGGGTCTCCATGGATGAAGACGGATGGAAGGTGATCAATCCATACGCCGCGGCGGCGAAGATCAACTATCCGGTCGTTCTGGGGAATGAAGAAGTGAATGAGCTGTATGGAGGATTCGAGGCGCTGCCGACCACTCTGCTGATCGGCCGCGACGGAAAAGTCGAGTTCCTCCACGAGGGCCTGATCAGCCGCGACGAGTACCAGAAGGAAATTCAGCAACTCCTCTGAACCCGCGGACTGACCGCCGGGTCACTTTAGCTTGCGTTCAGGCGATCCCGCTGTGTGGAAATACGCTGCTCGCGGTCGCCGGCGAAGCGCTGAATTCCGGCAAAGATGGAATTCGGATCGAGGTGCGCCTCGGCGATGACCTCGGGCTCCAGTCCGCCCGTCAGCCACTGGTTGTCCCAATCGGAGGTCAGCGAATACGCATCGGTCAGCGGCCCGAGGTCGCGCACCGGCCAGACGCGCCGCGTTCCGGTGCTTACCACCATGGCGTCGTAGTACGCTTCCGGCGGGAGTACGGAGTGGCGATAGGCTTCCGGCTGGCGGTCGAAGAGATCCTCGCTGATGGCCGCGATGATTTTTACGTTGATGCCCGACTCCTCGAGGCGTGGCAGCGTCTTCACCAGATTCATCGTGGAACTGGAGCCCTGCGCGATCACGTAACCCTGCTTGGGCTTGCCCGGCGTGAAGTCGCGAATGACATATAGTCCCTTTGCGGCCGCTTTGAGATCGGAATCGGCGAAGCGGCTGCGGTCGGCGACCGGGAAGTCCGGGCGCGCGACTTCAATGCTGATGATGCCGACCTTCGGATCGCGCGCGGCGATCTCGGCCGCGGCGAAGTAGCCGGGCGCCACATCGTTGTAGTCCCAGAAATTCAGATGGATCGTCTGGCCGCGCGGAAACAGCTTCCAGACCTGCGTGGCGAAGATGCCGAAGTGCGTCCGTCCGTCGGCGGCGGTTTCGGGGCCGGAGTGGCCCGCCAGAATGTGCAGCACGCCCATGCGGAATTTGCTGTCCTGATTCTGCTGGCTCCAGACCCGCGCCGGCGTGTACATCAGAGGTGTGAAGGCCCCGTAGGTCCCGCTCAGCGCCCAGACGCCGCAGAATTTTGCGGGATCGACGCTGGCGCTCTGGCCCACGAGCCCGATGGCCGTCGCGACATTGCCGGCCTCCTGAATCGCGGCCTTGATGCGCGTGCCCAGCGGATTGGTTTCCGGATCGTAGTGGCCCCAAAGGCTGCCGTGCTCCACGTTGATGGATTCCGAGAGGTCGGCCGCCAGCGTGAAGAAGCGGTTATCGGTCACATAGTTCATCCACTTGATGATTTCGGAAATGGCGCGCCGGGCGCCGGCAGCCTCGCCGGGCTTGCGGAAGAGACTCACGGCCACCTGCTTTTCGGCGCCCGACAGGCGATTTGTCACCGTCAGCGTTTGCGGTTCGACCGGGAGATTGGCGACGCGGAGGCGCTCGTCCTGGAACGGATCCCGCTTCACATCGAAATGCATTGGCGTCTCATCCCGGACCATGTCGCCGATCGAGACCAGACGATCAGCCAGCCAGTCGCCGAGTCCGTTTCGATCGAGCAGCGACATCACGACATCGATATTCGTCTTGAACTGGATCAGGCGTTCGCGCGGATCCGTCACAGGGCCCTGACGAATGCCCTGGAATTCCACTCCGTAGTGCTCCTCAAACGTCCGCGCGAGCGCCACGAAGTAGTCGGAATTCATCTTCATCGCGTAAGGGTGGCTCTGGTAGCTCACCAGTTGGGGGCCATGCCCCGGTATCTTTCCTGCCACGGCGCGCGGCCAGTAGCCTTTGGTGGTTTTTGCGATGACGATCATGGGGCGGCGGTCGCCGGGGTCCCAGTCCTCCATCGTTTTGAGAACCGAAACGATCTGCGCGTAGTCGCTTCCGTCTTCCAGGGTGAAGACGTTCCAGCCGTAGGAGGTCCACTGTTCGATGAGGTTGTAGCCGCGGAATTTTGCGGGGACGACTCCGCCCAGAAGAACATCGTCAATCCCGGCATTATTGTCGGAAAGAATCACCCGCAGGCGCTTGCCGACCTGCAGCGCCAGCGCCTGCGTCTTGAGTTCCTGTGCGTGACCTTCCGTCATGGCGAACTCGCCTTCGAGCGCGATGACCTTGGGTGAACCCGGAGCGCCCGCCACATCCCAGAACGCTGCCTTGCCTGCGGCCGTGGCGATTCCCACGCCCGACGGGCCGCCATTCACGTCATTCGTCGCATCGACCGTCTCCGCGTGGCCGGCGAGCGCCTTGATGCCGCGCACTTTCGCCTGTGCAAACAGTGGGTGATCCGCAAGTCCCTGATCCGCGAGCAGCGT
>CAZXCO010000304.1:0-8723 GCA_964639095.1 uncultured Solibacteraceae bacterium | reverse complement strand
ATCACCCGAAACCTGTGGCGCACGCGCGGCGCGCTGCTTCTCGACGATATCGGGCCGGCCATTCTGGTGACCCACGCGGACGGAGCCGTTTTCGCATGGGTCACGGCCCAGACTCGTCCCGACCTCGTGAAGGCCATTGTGGCGCTCGAGCCGGCCGGGCTGGACCGCCTGAACGTGCCCGCCCCGAAGGCGCCGGTCCACCGGATCAATAACGACGGCGGCGGGCCGATGATGCACATGGCGCGAAACAACCGCGAAGTCCTGCAGTCCGCGCTGGACTGGCTGAAGGTCAATGTGGAAGCCGCCGGAAATGCGGGCGCGCCGGCGGTTGCAGGAAGCGGCGTCGATCCGGATCGCAACAGCGAATCCACGGCGTTGAAGCTGGCTGACCAGGGTGGCTTCTGGGTTGATGTCCAGCGGAAGAAGATGCCCTACGGCAAAATCGCGCAGGGCCAGTTTTTCGTGCAGTACATGATTCCGGCGGAGAGGCGGCAGCGCTATCCGGTGGTGCTCGTACACGGCGGCGGAGGCCAGGGCACGCACATGATGGGGATCGGCGGACGCCCCGGCTGGGTGCACTATTTCGTGCAGGCCGGCTATGCCGTCTACTGGATCGATCGCCCGGGTTATGGCCGCTCGCCCTATCATCCCGACGCTCTGGGCCCGAGCCATCTCCCGAACGTGCCTCCTTACGAGGGCCTGATTACCAGCCCGGCAGTCTTCAACACCGCGCAATGGCCGGGCCCGGGAGGCATGCGCGACCCGATCATCGATCAGTTCATGGCCTGCGAATCCGGCAACGTGACCGATGAAGCCTTTCACAGCGGTATGGTCTGGCGCGGCGGCGCCGAACTGCTTGACCGCATCGGCCCGAGTATCCTTTTCGTCCACGCATTTGGCGGATTCTTCGCCTGGGGAGTCGCCGACCGGAGGCCGAATCTCGTCAAAGCCATCGTGTGCATGGAGATCAACGGGAATCCTTTTGCCGCGCAGTTGCGATGGGGACTGACGGCCGGTCCGATGACTTACGATCCGTCCGTGACCGATCCTGGCCAGTTCCGGCTGGTGGACAGGACCGAGCCGCCCGACTCACCGCGCCCCGTCGTGAATCCCTACAAGCTGCAGGCGGAGCCGGCGCACCGGTGGAAAAATCTGAAAGGAATCCCCATCGCGTGGATGACAAGCGAATTCGGCGGCGGCGGATCGCCCGTCGCGAACGTCGAATTTCTCCGGCAGGCGGGCTGCACGGCGGAAATGATCCGGCTGCGCGATTACGGCATTCTGGGCAACGGCAACCTGATGCTGCTCGAGAAGAACAATCACGAAATCTTCGGCGTGATGCGCGACTGGCTTGAAAAGAAAGTGCCGGACGGCCGCCTATAGAGATTCGCCCGGCTTTAGAACCTCGTAATCCAGCAGGGATTTCATCTGCCGCGAGGCGATTCTTTCGGGCGTGGCCCGCAGCCCGAGATCCCGCAGCCGGCAGAGGACCGGATTCTGCACCTGCGCGATCGCGCCCAGTCTCCGTGACTGCAGCACGACATCACTCGTCCGCGCCACCCGCCGGCGCTCGTATTCGCGCAGACCGGATTCAACCTTTTCACCCGCCGCTTTGAGGCAGACCGCCAGCGTTACCGCGTCTTCGATCGCCTGGCACGCGCCCTGCCCGAGATTGGGCGTCATGGCGTGGGCCGCATCGCCCAGCAGAGCGACGCGGCCAGCGGCGAATTTCGGCAAGGGGTCCATGTCGTAAATGTCGTTGCGGAGAATAGAATCCTCGCCGGCGGCCGCGATCAGCGCTTCCACAGGCTCGTGCCAGCCACGGAACAGACGCAGCAGCGCATTTTTCGTCTCCCCCTCCGGCGCGTGTTCGCCTTCCGGTGCGTTGTTCGTGGCAAACCAGTACACTCTGTCGCGGTTCATCGGTACGATTCCAAACCGGCATCCGCGTCCCCAGGTTTCGCTGATCATAAGTTTTTCCCTGCGCGGGAACTCCACCACCGACCGCCACGCCGTATAGCCCGCATACCGGATGGGCCGTTCACCGAAAAGGTGCGTGCCTACCGCACTGCGGATCCCGTCGGCGCCGATCAGCACGTCGCCATCGGCTGCTTCGCCGCTGGAAAAATATGCCGTGACCCGGCCGGCCCGTTGTTCAAAACCGGTGAAGGTCCGGCCCGGATGAATTCGCTCCGGTTCGACATGGCGCAGGAGCAGATCCAGCAACTCCGCCCGATGCATCACCACGATGTCCCCAAAATTTTCCCGGAGCATATCGGCGGAAATCCGGACGAGAATCGTTCCGTCCGGCGTTCGGGCTCCCCCTTGCGCGCCACCGATGCCCTCGGAACGAACGGCGTCTCCGAGCCCGATGACATCCAGTGCACGCATGGCATTGCGGGCGAGAGCGATTCCGGCGCCGGCTTCGCGGAATTCCGCAGCCCTCTCATATACGTGCGCCTCGAGTCCGGCTTTGTGCAAGGCGATCGCCGTCACCAGTCCGCCGATCCCGCCGCCGACAATGAGCACTCGCATGAGCCGACTATAACCTCGCTTGCGGCCGGGACTTCCGCGGCATAATCGCCGGGCCGCGGCGCTGATAGACTTTCCTCAAATGAGATTTGCCTGCAAGGTGGCGAATTGCGTGGCGCTCGCCGTCTTTCTTGCCCCCGCCCACGCGCAATTGCCTCCTGCTCCGTTCACCGCGTCACAGGTCGAGCAGGGGAAGGCTGCCTGGGCGCGGAACTGTGCCGGCTGTCACGGACAGAATCTCGATGATGGCGAGTTCGCCCCGCCGGTGCGCGGCACATCCTTTCTCCAGCAATGGGGAGGGAAACCGGCGGATGGTCTGTTCACCTACATCAGCACCAAAATGCCGCCATCGAATCGCGGCGGGCTCGGCGCGCAGACGTATGCGGAGATCCTGGCCTTTGTGCTCGAATCGAATGGCGCGTCGCCCGGTAATCAGCCGTTGCCCGCCGATGCCGCGGCGCTGAAGACGGTAGCCGTGCCGGCCGCCTCCGCATCGGCTCCTCCGGCCCGCCGGGCCGGCCCGGGCGGCGGGTTGTCGCCCTACACAACGCTTCCGCCGCCCCCGGGAAAGACGAATCCGCTCGAGAGAATCACGCCGGTAAGCGACGCGACATTGCGGAATCCGCCCACCGGCGACTGGCTCACATGGCGCCGCACCTGGGACGACCAGGGCTTCAGCCCGCTGAAGCAGATCAACAAGAGCAATGCCGGCGATCTTCAGGTCGCCTGGACCTGGTCGCTGCCGCCCGGCGCCAACGAGGCGACGCCGCTCGTTCACGACGGCGTCATCTTCGTCCACAGCTATGGCGACAACGTACAGGCGCTCGATGCGCGCAACGGCGACCTGCTCTGGATGTGGACGCATCCGCTTCCCAAAGACGCCGCGCCCAGCGTGAAGCGCACGATCGCGATCTACGGCGATCGCCTGCTGGTCGCGACGTCAGACCTGCACATGATCTCGCTTGATGTGAAGACCGGAAAAGTGATGTGGGATCACGAAATCGCCCCCCACAACGATCGCCGTCTCCGCCTGACCGGCGGCCCGCTCGTGGCGAAGGGCAAGGTGATGGTGGGGACGGTCGGCTCGATTCCCGGCGGAAATTTCATCGTTGCTCTCGATGCGGGTACAGGGAAGGAACTCTGGCGTTTCCACAGCATCGCGCAGCCGGGGGAAACCGGCGGCAACAGCTGGAACGGTCTGCCCCTCGAAAAGCGTAACGGCGCTTCCGTGTGGACGGCCGGCAGCTACGATCCGGATCTGAATCTGGCCTACTTCGGGCCCGCCCAGACTTACGATACAGGCCCGCTGCTCCATCCCGTAAATCAGCCGGGCGTGACGAATGACGGACTTTACACGGACACAACAGTCGCGATCAATCCGGATACCGGCAAAGTCGCGTGGTACTTCCAGCACACGCCCAACGACCAGTGGGATCTCGACTGGGCCTTCGAGCGCCAGTTGCTCAACGTACCGGTAAACGGCGCCAACCGGAAACTCGTGGTGACCGCGGGCAAGGAAGCCATCTACGATGCTCTCGACGCCGCCACCGGGAAATATGCGTTCTCGATGGATCTCGGCCTCCAAAACGTCGTCACGGCAATCGACCCGAAGACGGGCGCCAAGACCATCAATCCGAAAGTCATGCCGGGCAAAGGAGAGGTGCTCACGGTGTGCCCCCATGCGGGCGGCGCGAAAAGCTGGCTGCCCTCGTCGTGGAATCCGCAGACCAAAATCCTCTACGTACCGCTGGTGGAATCGTGCATGGATCTGATTCCGGTCCCTCCCGGCGGGCGCGGCGGTCTGTCTTCCGGGCTGCGCTTCAGCATCCGGCCTCCGCTCAAGACCGACGGCAAATACGGACGCCTCGAGGCGATCAATCTGGCGACCAGAAAGGTCCTCTGGACCGACCGGCAGCGCGCCCCGGTGACATCCGGCGCTCTCGCGACGGCGGGCGGGGTGGTCTTCAACGGCGCCCTTGACCGTGTGATCAAGGCTTACGATGACTCGAGCGGCAAGGTGCTCTGGCAGGCGCGGCTGAACGACGTTCCCAGTTCGGCTCCCATCAGCTACAGCGTCGACGGAAAGCAGTATGTGGCGGTCGTTGTCGGAAACGGCGGCGCGCAGGCGGCGACATGGCCGGTGCTGGTGCCGGAAATTCAGAATCCGCCCAACGGGGGCGCGGCGATCTGGGTCTTCGCACTTCCCGACAAGAACGTGGCGCGGGCGAAAGCGGCCCGCTAACCGCGTTAAGCGACGATCTCGGTCCAGTTGTAGCGGTCAGGCAGCCGTCCGAACTGAATTCCCTGCAGTTCGGCGTTCAGTTTCCGGGTCAACTCACCGGCCGCATTCCCTGAGCCGATGGCGAGGCGGCGGCCGGTCTCGAACACGAATTCGTCGATGCCGATCACAACAGCCGCGGTCCCGCAGGCAAACACTTCCGAGATCCGGCCGGATTCAATCTTTTCGGCCGCCTCGTCGATCTGGATCGGGGTTTCGCGCACTTCAATGCCGAGGTTGCGCGCCACCTGGATCACGGAGTCCCGCGTGATGCCGGGCAGAATGGTGTCATGCAGGGGAGGCGTGTACAACGTGTTCTTCTCGACGAAGAACACGTTCATTCCGCCGAGTTCCTCCACCTGGCGCTTCCCGCCGGAATCGAGGAACAGAACCTGGGAGCAGCCCTTCTTCTTCCCTTCCTCGATCGTCCGGAGGCTGATGGCATAATTGGCCGATGCCTTCACGTCGCCCGTGCCGCCGTGCGCCGCGCGCGAGGTGGTTTCCGCGACATACACCGTCACACTGCTGACCGTATTGGCGTCGGTCTCCTTGAAATAGGCGCCCGACGGCAGCGCGATGATGAAAAACAGAAACTGGTGCGATGCCCGGACCCCGATGCAGGGCTCCGTCCCCATCATGGTCGGGCGGATATACAGACTCCCGGGTTCACGAGGAACCCACTGGGCATCGGTGCGGACCAGCGCTTTTACGGCTTCCACGAAAAACTCTGTATCGACTGCGGGCATGGCCATGCGCTCAGCGGAACGCGCAAATCGCCGCGCGTTTTCCCGCGGACGGAACAGCGCGACTTTGCCGTTCGCCCAGCGGTAGGCTTTCATGCCTTCGAAGATCGACTGGCCGTAGTGCAGAACAATCGCTGCCGGATGTAGAGAGATGTTGTGCGAGGGCTCAACCCGCGCATTTTGCCACGATCCGTTCTGATATTCCGAAACGAACCAGTCCGGAGCGAATGTTTTGCCGAATTCCAGCTTGGCGGGATCGAGATCAATCCCGACTGCGCTGGTCAGCGGGGAATTGATCTGAATATCCAACGTGGTCATGCACAATTGTAATACGGCGGACCCTGGCCGGGATGAGGCGGCGCGATGCCGCAAAAAACTTCTCTCGATACCAGTACTTAAGTAGCTAAAGAATTTCCCGGGCGCGCCGACTAAGCTTTAAGCGGAAAACGAGGCGGGAGTTATGGCGATCGTCACCTTGAAACGTTTCCTCACTGGCATGAACGGCGAAGAGACGCTGCGGGAAGCAGTGGCGCTGCTCATTGAAAAACTGGGCGATTGCGCGGCGATCGAGACCGAGGCGCAGCATATGGAAAATTTCCGCAAGGAGATTACCGGGATCCGCGAAGCTCTCACCCCCGATCTGCCTCCCGAAAACCTGCTGATTCTCGCCCGGTCCGCCAGTCAGGCGCTCGCAGCTTATAACCGGCGGGTGACCAAAGCCGTCGAGAGGCAGGGCAGCGATTTTCAGGTCATCATCAAAATGCTGCAGAACAGTCTGATGAAAATCGCCGGCGAAAAGAAGGATTCGGTGCAGGGCCTGAGCCGGATCAGCGAAGAGCTGGAGCGGGGCACCGCCTTCAAGGATCTTCAATCGCTGAAAATGCATCTCGGAAGCTGCCTTTCCAGTCTCCGGACAGAGATCGAGCGCGAGAAGACCGCATCCGAGGCCCTGATCGAGAAGCTTCAGGCGCAGCTCGGCAGTTTTCGCGACCCCGAGCGGACGCCGCCGGTGCAGCAACTCGATCCCGTAACCGAATTGCCCGGCGTGGAGGATTGCAGAATCGCGTTCCGGCAGGCGGTCGAGGCGGGCACACGCCATTACGCGGTCGCGATGGTCGTCAACCGCGTGCAGCGCATCAATGCCCGGTTCGGCAGGGAGGCGGGCAATCGGATGTTATGCCGGTTCAAGGAGCATGTCGAACATCAGTTTTTCGCCTCCGACCGGCTGTTCCGGTGGACCGGACCCGCTATCGTCGCCCTGCTGGAACGAGCCGAAGCATTCGATCTCGTGCGGGCGCAGGTCCGGCGCATGCTTGACGCGCCGGTCGAGGAGAACTATGAGATCGGCGAACGATCGGTGCTGATTCCGATTTCCGCCGCATGGTCCCTTTCGATGCTCACTTCGGCCGAAGCCGCGGAGCAGCAGATCCAGACGTTTGTCGCCAGCCAGGGCGGCCGGGAGTTCTCCAAATAGCCGGCCGCAGCCGTTTATAACCCCTTTTCGAACCGGACGGCGTAAACCGGCGGCAAATTTGAAGAGAGCGTCTGCCAGGACTCCCCTCCGTTTTCCGTGATCCAGAGCGAGCCTGTCGTCGATCCGAAGGCCAGCCGGTCGCCCGTTTCGTCGACGTCGAGGGCGTGCCGGAACACCAGATCGTAGGCATGCTGCTGGGGTAACCCTTCAGTGAGCGTCTCGAACGTGCGGCCGCCATCCCTCGTCCGATTGACCACCACCCGCCCATCCGGCGCATAGCGCTTTTCGTCTTTCACAGCGGGAATAAACCATGCCGTATCCGGGTCGTGCGGATGGGCCGCCACGGCGAAGCCGAATGCCGACGGCTTGACGCCCTGAATCTCGCTCCACGACCGGGCGCCGTCGTCCGAACGGAAGATTCCGTTATGATGCTGAACCCAGAAAACGTCCGGCCGCGCGCCGCAGCGGGCCAGCAGGTGCGGGTCCTGCACGTTCGGTTCGAACTGCCGCTCGGGCGGCATATACTCGGCGCGCATGCCGTGCCCCGTCAGTTCCCATGTTGCCCCGGCGTCATTGGTGTTCCAGACGCCGCCGCAGGAAACGCCGACCGTCAGGCGTCGCGCGTCGCGCGGATCGACCGAGATCGAATGGATCCCCGGATGGTCCGCCCCACCGCCGAACCACTGCTCCCGTAACGGATTGTCCCAGAGCGGGCGATTCAAAGACCAGGATTCCCCGCCGTCTTCGGATTGGAACAAGCCACCCGGCAGCGTGCCGCACCAAAGGACTCCCGGCTGGGAGTCGCCGCCCGGCGCGAGCGACCAGATCAGTTTCAGAGACCAGTCCGCCGGTTTACCTTCCACCGGACTCTTCGGAGCGTAGCCGGCCGGTTTTTCGGGATAGCGCGGAACGGAGATTTCCTTCCATGTTTCGCCGCCATCGCCCGACCGGTGCATCTTGGCGCCGAAGTGACCGTGATCGAGCGCCGCAAACAGTTCGCCGGTTCGCGGATCGTGCATCACCAGCGTGCAGTTGTCTCCCAGGAAGGCGGCGCGCGTGATGGACCACCCCTGTGTCCCGCACTCGATGGTGAATAACCCCTTCCGTGTCGCTACATGAAGTCTGGAACTCATCGTAAGTATCCCCCTGTTTCCCCGTTATTTTTCCGGGCAATCTAGCCGCCCGACAACGCCTGTACGACATCGATCACCGCGCCAGGCCGCACTGCGTCGCTCAGCGTGTCGCGATCGAGAATCTGCGCGCCGTCAACGAACACCGCCATATGCTGCCGGAGCCGCCCCTGGTCGTCGAGGACATAGCCGCGCGCCGCCGGGTGCTCACGAAAATAATTCTCGACCACCTGACGAACGGAATCCCCCATGACCTCGCAGACCGGACACTCCACATGCCGCTGGATGTTTCTGGTGAATCGGACGAGTGGCATGGCCAGCTATTCTTCCACAAATCTCTTCAGGCGTCCAAGGGACGCATCCCATTGCGCGGAGATGGCCTCGAGGCACTGGCGGGCGGCCTCGAGCGGCTTCTGATCGACCTGCCATACGCTCTCCCGCCCAATTCGTGAACTGCTCGCAACACCGGCCGCGGCCAGCACCTGCAGGTGCTTCGTGATCGCCTGCCGCGTTACCCGCGCCCCTGCGCTGTGATGGGCGATCGACGCGGGGCCGCCCGCGGACAA
>CAZXCO010000303.1:0-3502 GCA_964639095.1 uncultured Solibacteraceae bacterium | reverse complement strand
CGGGTTGGCAAGCGCCGCAATCAGCTCTTTCTCCTCGCGGTCTTCGATTCCGTCGGACAGATTGAACCCCGTCTGCCATTCGTCGATCA
This sequence comes from uncultured Solibacteraceae bacterium, assembly GCA_964639095.1. Classification (GTDB taxonomy): domain Bacteria; phylum Acidobacteriota; class Terriglobia; order Bryobacterales; family Bryobacteraceae; genus BOG-234. The sequence continues at coordinate 3,413 of CAZXCO010000303.1, read as the reverse complement.
GATCTTTGACGGGCAAAGCCATCCTGTCGCGGAGGCTGCCGGCAAGCGTCTTCCACCGCACGCCCCTCTGATAGAGCTGCATGCCACGGTAAACCTGATCGGGAGAAAAATTATCGGCAACCAGGGGTACGCCGGCCTGGTCGAGCACCTCGACTGCCGGCATGTCTGTGCGCTGCGACCGCGCATAGCCCACATAGAACGGGAAGAAATTCAGATAGTCGTAGACGTGTCCGGTGAACCGGTCGAAATCCGCGTTGCCGCGGATGAGCATGTGCTGGCCGCTGTCGAGCATCTGCCAGGAAGGCGCCGAAAGGCTGATTCCGCGGACATAGAAGTTGCGGACCCAGGCGCCGCGCTCCACGAAGATGCGCCGAATCCACGGCAAGTCGTCCAGATGCTTTTCCAGCAGGTCCTCGGGCAGGCCGTCCACTTTGATGAGGACGACGCGCTTTGCGGCATCCGGAGAAGCGGCATCCGGAGAACGGTTCGGGGCGGGCAGTTGCTGGGCGCACAGCGGAGCCAGGGACAGCGGAGCGAGGCAGACCGCGAGCCCGATGAGAGAAAGAAACGCCCGCCGCACGCGCCCTCACTCCCCGGCTTCGATTGCGCCCGAGTCCGGAAGAGTTCCGTTGCGCTTTGAAAAACTTGCGCGGCGCCTGGCTGCCATCTGTGTCAACTTCCCGGGGGTGAGGCCGTCTTCGTGGCGATAAATTCCGAAGGTGGAAATCGTCGCCACGCGCAGCAGCGCCCGCGCGCCGGCTCCGTGCGCCATGGCGCGCGCTTCCTGCTCGCGATCGGCGTGAACCAGGCGCGGCAGGCCTTCGGGCTCGCACGCGTACTTCAGAAGAGCCTCATACTGCACCTGCGCTCCACGCACCTCCTGATCCCACGATCTTTCCAAAGGATCGATGTCGAGTTTCTCCACGCGCTTCGAAATCTCCGTTCGCAGTTGCGGGTCGAGCGAATCGTCCGCTCCCACAGCGTGCCGCAGTTGCACGAACGCGCGCCGCCGCAGGGCCCGGTTGGTCGCGCTGCCATGGCGCGAATGGACGAAAAGCCATGTGGTCTTGAGCGCGCGATAGCCGAGGTGGGTCAGGCCGAAGCCGGTGAGCCCGAGCACACCGGCCGTCACGTCGTCGGCGGCCCGAAGCGTCATTTCCGAACGGCTGGGCGCGCCGGCGCGGCGGAAATCGACCAGCAGGAGCGGCACTCCGGGATAGTCCAGCGAATAAAGCGCCAGGGGAATTCGGGCGTTCCCGTCCCCGCCGGCGGATTCCGAGTAGCCGGTCCAGCGGCACAGCCGGCTGTCGCTGAAGGGACTCTCTATTTTCAGGAACTGCCCATCGAAGTGCCGCGGCTTCTCTCCCGGAGCGCACGGCAGATCGTTGCGGGCGACGGTCACCATGGCAAAGGCGTTCGGGACGCCGCCGATCGACAGCGGCTCGAAATAGAGGCCGTTTTCTTCGGCGCTCTGGCGCAGCAACTCCCAGTTGTGCCCGCGGATTTCGGTTCGCCGCGTCTGATATTCCTCGTAGAAGTCCGGCAGGGCCTTGTCGCTCACCAGCCCGCTGAAGGTCTTCCCGCTCAGTTCCAGACGGCTTTCGAGCAGGCGCAGTTCATCCGGATCGAGCCCGGCGTTTTTGGTGCGGGCGCCGGCGGGCGGAATGAGATCGAGGGCTTCCCACACGTGGGTGGTTTTATATTCGCCCAGATTGCCGCCATAAGAGCGCGTAGTGAGCCGCGCCAGCGCACCGGCGGGATTGATGACTTCCGCCTGCAGGGCCGACATGGCGACCCGCAGCCACACACCCCGCGAGGGCGCCCCCATATCGAGAATCGCGTGCGGGGGCTTCCCCGTGGCGGCGCTTTCGCTCCAGAGCCTGTGATAAAGGAATGGCACGGCGCTCTGTGCGCGCTGACCAAGGGATGGGGCGGCCCAGGTGAAAACCCATACCTGGCGAAGGCGATCGTCCTCCGGTTCCGGATGAGACAGCGTATCGTTTAAAACGGCGAGGATCGGCAGATCCCTTCCGTCGGGCAGCGTTTCGATCCAGGCAATGAGTTCCGCCCCGTTGGCGACAGGGGTGCGCTCCACGCGAAAGCGGCTGTCCACATCGGGATCGGACGCGGAGGGGCCAGACGGCGAGGCCGCCACCGCGCCTCCGCCAGCGACACCTCCGGCGAACAGGAATCCGGCGAATGCCGTGAAGAGCAGGCCAAACAGCAACTGTATACGGACTCTTCCCACCACTTTCATTCAGTCAGCAGTTAGACGCCCAAACGGACCTCCTTCCGGTCAGACGCGCGAGCTTTCCTTCAGGGTTGCAAACGGGTTTCACTATTGACGATTTCGGCCCGGCGGTGGTTAAATATTCAGTGGAGTGCATAAAAATTCATGACTGCCGCACCCACGCTTCCCCGGATCGCCTGCGGGGATCTGACGAGCGACCTCGATCTCACTTCGGACGAGTTGTTCGGTCTGCTGGACCTGGCGTCGGACGTCAAGCGTTCGCCGGCGCATTACCGGTCCGCGCTGGCGGGCAAATCCATTGCTCTGTTGTTTGAAAAGCCGTCTCTGCGTACGCGCCTGACCTTCGAGCTGGCCATCCAGCAGCTCGGCGGTTTCGCGCTGCTCAACGAAGGCCGCATCGGCGAGCGCGAGCCGCTTAAGGACATGGCGCGGAATCTGGATCGCTGGGTCAATGGGATCGTGGCGCGCACGTTTCTGCAGAAAACGGTCGAGGGGCTGGCGGAATGGTCGAGGGTGCCGGTGATCAACGCCCTCAGCGATACGTGCCATCCGTGCCAGGCATTTGCGGACATGCAGACGATCCGTGAACACTTCGGGACGACACGTGGCGTCCGGCTGGCATTCATCGGCGACGGCAACAACATGGCCAATTCGCTGATGCTGAACGCGGCGCGGCTGGGAATGGATTTCGCGCTGGCCACGCCGAAGAAGTACGAGGCGGACGGTGAAGTGGTGGCGCAGGCGAGAAACTTCGCGGCGCGCACCGGTTCCAAAATTACGGTGACGAACGATCCGGCCGAGGCGGCTCGCGGCGCATCCGCCATCTACACCGATGTCTGGACCAGCATGGGCGCGGAAAATGAAGCGGCCGAGCGGCGCACCGCCTTTGCGGATTACCAGGTGGACGACGACCTGTTCACGCATGCCGACCGCAACGCGATTTTCATGCACTGCCTGCCGGCGAAACGAGGCGAAGAAGTGACAGACAGTGTCATGGAATCATCCCGGTCGGTGGTCTTCGACCAGGCCGAAAACCGGCTGCACGCGCAGAAAGCGCTGCTGCTGATGCTCCTGTCTTGATCGCCCGCGAGCGTAGTCGCCGGGATCATGAGAGGAGGCTCCGGTGAAACTCTGGGGCGGACGATTTGAAAGCGGGCCGTCA
>CAZXCO010000302.1:0-2835 GCA_964639095.1 uncultured Solibacteraceae bacterium | reverse complement strand
TCACGGCGGGCTCTACGTCCAGATTCAAAGCGAGAAGTCCCCGGACGGCGTCATCTGGGGCTGGCTTCTGAAATAGGAGATTGCGATTCGATGTCGATTTCAAACCAGAAAGTTCTGATGGCGATCGCCGCCGGGGGCGCCGCTCTGCTTACCGGCGTCCTCATGGGCCAGCAGCCCGCCGCGACCGGGCCTTACACGGCGGCGCAGGCCGATGCCGGGCGCGCGGCCTATCAGGCCAGTTGCGCCGGATGTCATGGAGCGGATCTCGGCGGCCGCAACGACGCATCGCAACTCGCCGGCAGTCTCTTCATGGGGAGCTGGAGTAACCGCACCACGGCGGATCTTGTCGGCTTCATGCAGGGCGCCATGCCCCCGGGCAACGCCGGAGGGCTGGGCGAAGCCACCTATCTCGACATCGCCGCATTCATTCTCGATTCCAATGGCGCCCGGCCCGGCGCGCAGCCGCTGACCGCGGTGACCAAAGTGAGCATCGGCTCGATTGCGACCGGCCGCGTGAGACCGCAGGCAGCAGCGGCCGCGGGGCGGGGCGGCGGCCGAGGGGCCGCGGGACGCGGCGGCGCCGGCCGGGGGCAATTCACGCCTCCACCAACTCCGCGGGGGCTGACCGTCACCGGCCAGGTCAAGAACTACGTTCCTGTCACCGACGCCATGCTGCGCCATCCGGACCCGAACGAGTGGCTGATGCTCCGCCACGACTACAGCGCCCACAATTACAGCACTCTGAACCAGATCACGACCCAGAACGTGAAAGATCTGCAGCTCCGCTGGGTCTGGGCGATGAACGAAGGGACGAACCAGCCGGCCCCCGTGGTCCACAGCGGCGTGATGTTCATCAATAATCCGGGCAACATCGTGCAGGCGCTGGATGCGAAGACCGGCGAACTGATCTGGGAAAACCGCATCGGGACCTCCGCGACCGGCAACTCCCAGCGCGGACTCGCGCTCTACGGCAATAACGTCTACGTCACGACCAGCGACGCTCATATTTACGCCCTCGACGCCCGCACCGGAAAGAATGTGTGGGACACGGTGATCGGCGACCGTACGAACGGCACTTACAGCACTTCGAGCGGCCCGCTGATCGTCAAAGGCAAGGTGATTCAGGGGCTCGGCGGCTCCCTCTGCGACCAGTACCGCGAAGAGAAATGTTTCATCAGCGCCTATGACGCCGAGACCGGCAAGCTGCTCTGGAAGTTTTACACGATTGCCAAAGACGGCCAGCCGGGCGGAGATACCTGGGGCAAGCTTCCCAATCTGTTCCGCGCGGGAGGCGATACCTGGATCACCGGCAGCTACGATCCCGATCTGAATCTGACTTACTGGGGCGTCGCGCAGTCCAAACCATGGATGCGCGCCAGCCGCCAGTCCGGCAATGGCGGAACGGCCTACGCCAATTCGACGGTGGCTATCGACCCGGATACCGGCAAGCTGGCCTGGTATTACAACCACGCGCCCGGCGAATCGCTCGATCTGGATGAGGTTTTCGAACGTGTGCTCGTGGACGATGGAAGCCAGAAGCTGGTCTTCAGCGCGGGCAAGGCGGGCATCCTCTGGAAGCTCGACCGCAAAACCGGCAAATATCTGGGCCATCAGGAAACGGTTTTCCAGAATATTTACGATTCCTTCGACCCGAAAACCGGCGAGCCCCACTATCGCAACGACATTGTGGAACAGCGCGTGGGCGAATGGATTCAGAGTTGCCCGACTTCTGAAGGCGGTCACAACTGGCACGCCATGAGCTATCACACGGGGACGAATGAACTGATTATCCCGGTCACCGAAAGCTGCCAGGAGATGAACGCCCAGAAGATCGAGTTGAAAGAGGGCGGCGGCAGCGCTGGCGGCGCCTCCCGGCGGTTCTATGCCTCGCCGGGCTCGAATGGCAACGTGGGCAAGCTGGCCGCTTATGACGTCCGCACGCTGAAGCAACTCTGGCAGGTCCGGCAGCACTCACCGTTTATGACGGCCGTGCTTTCCACCGCCGGGGGCCTGGCCTTCGTCGGCGACATGAACCGCGTGTTTCGGGCCATCGACGTGAAGACGGGAAAGACGGTTTGGGAGACGCGGCTCGGAACGTCGGTGCAGGGCTTTCCGCTGACGTTCAGCATTGATGGCAAACAGTACGTCGCGGTCTCCGCCGGGCTGGGCGGCGGAAGCCCGCGCATGGTGCCGTCGGTGCTCGATCCGGATGTGCACTATCCGGCCTATGGGAACGCGCTCTACGTGTTCTCGCTTCCGGACAAAAAGTAAGAGCAAAAAAGAGGCGCGACCCGAAGCCTCCGCGGCCGGGCGCGCCGCGTCCGCTATTCAGGCTGTGGCCCGGATAGCCATTGAGAGACACCCCTTCAGATGCGGCCTGGAAGTCTGCCTGCAGGCGCCGGCGGTATCCGCTCCTGGCGTGTATGATCAGCGTGCTGCCGGCAATTCAGACTTGAGCGGCAGCGGTCAGAACGCGCCCTGGTCGGCGGCGCACCGGAAGCCGATGTTGTAATCCGTATCGCCGGGTTCGATGCGCGAGCGGTAGGACGCGCGCACAAGATCCGGTTCGTCCCACCAGCCGCCGCCGCGGAGCGATTTGAATTCCGCGACCGCGGGCCCCTTGGGGTTGATGTTTTCCTGCGAGTGCTCCACCGTGTACCAACTATAGGTCCACTCGATGACGTTGCCCAGCATGTCATACAACTTGAATGCGTTGGGCTTTTTCAGTCCCACCGGATGTGTGGAAAGGTGGCTGTTGCCCCAGTACCACGCGATGTCGTCGAGCTTGCCATAACGGGGTCCGGTTGTTCCCGCGCGCGCGGCGTACTCCCATTC
>CAZXCO010000301.1:0-3690 GCA_964639095.1 uncultured Solibacteraceae bacterium | reverse complement strand
GATAAAGCCCAGCAGTTCGCGGCCGACCGCGGCGACCGTTTGATTTTTGTTCTTTCCTGCCGCCGTCAGTTTGCTGTAGCGCTTGTGCAACCGGTGCTGCGCTTTCCACGCGATCTCTTTGACTTCTTCGCTGAGGTTGAGGTCGCGTTGTCTTCTGAGCAGATAGCCGCCAATCCAGGGGCGTCGCTGCTAAGCCCATGCGGCCTCCACGATCACTCTTCTCAGATGAGCATTGCCGGTTTTTGTGATTGAGCCGCGTTTCACCTTGTTGCCGCTGGTGTGTTCACTGGCAACCAGCCCGCTGTAGCCCATCAGCGTTCTCGGCTCGAAGCGCGAGAAGCTGCCGATCTCAGAGACTATCGTTGCCGCGGTAAGCTGCGCAACACCACGCAGCGACTGCAGCGCTTCGATCACAGCTCGAATTTGCTCCGGCGCGCGCGCGGTCGCTTCGTCCAGAGACTTCTCCAGTCGTTCGATACGAGCTGCCGCATGCTCCACCTCGTGAAAATAATCTCCGAGTGCTGCTTCCAGAGCCGGTTCTTCAAAATGAACGTTGCGCTTAACCCATTCCAGATATGTCCGGGTCCAGGCTTTCATTCCAGCTGGCTGGCGCTGACCGTGTCGAAGCAGAAATTTGCTGAGCCGATGCCGGGCCCGCAACTGATCCTTTTTCGCCGCCTCGCGGGCGCGGACCAGATCGCGCAGGGCTTCGTGCGCTGCGTCCGGAACCCAGACCGCGGTCAGATCTCCCGCTCGATGACAGCGCGCAAGTTTCTCTGCGTCCCGCCGGTCTGTCTTCACCCGGTCTCCGGCCTTCACGGGAACCAGGGTCGGCGCCACGACCTGGCATTCCACGCCCAGCGCCAATACAAAACGTATCCAGTCGGACCGGCCTCATAGCAAGCCCGAAGGCTCTTGGCCGGCCCGAGTTTCCCGACCAACTTCCTCACCGATTCAAGCCGGTTCGGGATGGTTCCCAACGAACGCACCTCACCGCCCGGCTCGGCAACAGCCACAGCAATCGTCTCGGCATGGACATCCAGTCCAATAAAGCGTAATTTAGTCATTTGCGACCAGTCCTTTCATATGCGGCTCTGCGCCGCAGGCTTCACCTCTTCGCAGCGTAATCCGCGCTTGTGCGAAACGGTGCTGGTCGCTCCATCTTGACTAAGGAGACCGTGTTCCGGCAGACATCTCGCCGCTGATGGAGCCGGCCGTGCCCGCGTACAGTACGTGCCCGCCTCCGCCCCGGACCGGAACCGTCACAACCGGAAAATACCGGGAGACAATCTCCCCGGGGCCGAGATCTTCGATTTCCGAAAATCCGATGGCGCTCAGCCGCACGCGAAGCTCTTCCGCGTCGAAATACGTCAGCCAGGGTTCGCCCATGGCAGCAACGCGCGCGGCACGCTTCTGGTGGGCGGCGCGCACCTCGGGGTCGAAAGACTCCGGCGGGTTCGCATAGTCGAACACCACGTGCGCCCCGTTCGGCAGGTTCGCGATGAAGCCGAGCGTCCGCCACACCGCATCCGCCGGCAGATACGGCACAACTCCGAGCCACGTGAAGAAAGTGGGCAGAGAGACATCGAAACCGGCCGCAGCCAGGCCATCGGCCAGCGTACTTCGCTGGAAATCGACCGGAGTGTAGGTCAACGAAGGCGGCGCGGGGATGGAGGCCGCAGCCAGTCTCTCGCGCTTCCATGCCTGCGTAGCTGGATGGTCGACTTCAAAGATACGAACCCGGTCGCTCATCGAAGTGCGGTAGCTCCACGTGTCGAGTCCGGCGCCGAGTACAACCACCTGCCGCACGCCGCGTTCGATCGCGCGCGTCAGAGCATCTTCGGCGAATCGATGCCGCACTGCGATGAAGATCCGCATCGTGCGCCGGGAAGGGTGAGCCTCCGCTTCCCGCGCCACTGTTTCTGCATCCGCGCCGAGGATGCGCAGAGCCAGCGGATCGGCGAAAATGCGGCCTTCTTCCAGAACCTGATGAGCCGCACGGTGAAAGGCCGCAGCTTCAGCCGTCCGGCTTGGCTCTCCGGAGTGCATCGTTATATCGGTTCCCCGATTTTCAGGGCCTGCTCTTCAGGCCCCGATTTCAGGCTACGACAGGGGCGCCTTCGAGCCGCGTTTCAGAAACTGAAACGAAGCGCGAACTGCATCTCGCGCGGATCCTCGGCGCTGCTGATGACGCCGAAATTCGCGGCCCCGAAGATGCGCCCCGGCAAATCGAAATTCGCATGGTTGAGTGCGTTGTAAAGATCGAACCGGAATTGTGCACGCAGCCGGTCCGTCATCTCCACATCCTTTTGCAGCGACAGATCCAGCGTCGCGAGGCCCGGACCGATCACGACATTGCGCCCGGCGGTTCCGAAAGTATTCAGAACGGGCAGCGCGAATGCCGCGGTGTTGAACCATTCCGCGGCCGTCTGCGGGCCTTCGTTGGGATCGCCCACCACGTTCGGACGCTCCAGATTGTTTCCGTTCACGAGTCCGATTCGCGCCACGTCCTGCCCCGCGGCCGACGAGAGATTGACCGTGAACGGAGCGCCGCCCTGGACGATCAAAATTCCACTCGTGCGCCAGCCCCCGAAGGCGGCATGAAAACGGCTGGCCGGGCTCTTCGCGAACGGCAGGTCGTATACGGCATTCGCCGTGAAGCGCTGACGGTGATCGAAACTGGAAGACCCTTTCTCAACCGAGAGGTTGTCGGGGTTCGCCGGATTCTGCGGCAGATTGTACTCGGCATTCGTGCCGCCGGCGTCGGATGCGTCGTCGATGGAATGGGACCAGGTCCAGCCCGCCGCAAAGGAGAAGCCGTTCGAGAATCGCCGCGTCGCCTTGAGGGTCAGCGCGTGGAACGTCGCCCAGCCGTCCCAGCGAATGGCGGTAAAGGCGTTGAGAGCGGGGATCGGCCGCGGGCCGCCGAAGGTCGCCGGCACATTCAAAGCCATCGAACTGTCGGCATGCACCGTTCGTGAGCCGACATATTCCGCTTCGACCGTGGTCCCTGGCAGTATCGTCCTTTGAAGCGCCGCATTCCAGACCTCGTTGTATTCGATGGCGAAATTATGATTCACGCCGTTGGCGCCGAAGGCTCCCGTCGGATTCGCGTTGAGAATATTTTCCGTCGTATAGGCAGGCGCGGTCGCGGAGTTGGCGACCGTCTTGATCAGAAAGAACGGCACATTCTCGGCCAGATTCTGCAGGATGCTGTACGAAGCCTGGTTCGTGTAGATGCCGAAGCCCGCACGGAACACCGTTTCCGGGGTCACCGACCAGGCCAGTCCCACACGAGGCGACAGGCGGAGGTTCTTCGGCGTCAGCAGGCTGTTGTTCCAGCCGATGCTGCTCGCTGAGACCACCGGAATCGGACTGAGCGCCGCGATCGCGGCTGCCGCGGGCGGCAGGTTTGCCGTGGAACCGGCGACAACGAACTGCGCTCCTCCGGAAGCGAGAAGATTGATATCGGACGTTTGATTGGATGCCGCAGTCAGGTTCTGGTTGAACTCATACCGCAGACCCATTTCGATTTTGAGGTTGTGCGCGGCCTGCCATCCATCCTGAAAGTAGAAGTGCGCCCAGTTCGTCGTGGCGTTCTCCGCGCCTTCGCCGATGCCCACCTGCGCCTGCGAGGGGATGCCCAGCAGGAAGTCCGCCAGCGGATTCCCGGTGTAAGCCCCGCTGTAA